>JASFJF010000102.1:0-10627 GCA_050122255.1 Desulfobacterales bacterium | reverse complement strand
AAGCGTTTCAAATTTTCTCGGATTGACCCAGTCTACCGTGGGGTTGCTGTTTATGGTGGTTCTGGTGGGCATGGGCGAGCGCATGGCCGAGCGCTTTTTGCCCATTTACCTGCTGGCTTTAGGTGGTGGAGCGATATCGATCGGCCTGTTGAACGGATTGGATAATTTTCTGTCGGCTGTTTATGCTTTTTCGGGGGGATATGTCTCCGAGCGTATTGGCTTTAAGCGGTCATTGCTGGTGTTTAATGGTATGGCCATGGCCGGCTTTTTAGTGGTGATTCTGATCCCGGCCTGGCAGGCGGTATTGATCGGCGCGGTTTTTTTCCTGGCCTGGTCGGCCATCTCCCTGCCGGCGACCATGGGCCTGATTGCCAGAGTGCTGCCAATCAACAAAAGAACCATGGGTGTCACCATGCATTCGCTGGTGCGTCGCTTTCCCATGGCCCTGGGACCGATACTGGGCGGGCTGTGCATCGGTGTGTGGGGAGTTGAGCAGGGCATTCGCATCGCGTTTGCTGTGGCACTGTCTTTAGCCGTTCTGGCAGTTTTGCTGCAGCAAAAATTAATCGAAGACGATACCCGCTTTGCATCTTCTGATGATGGTGAGCTCCGGCCTGAAAAGAATCCCTGGAAATTGTTTCAGTCGATGGATGCTTCGCTCAAGCGTTTGCTGATATCTGATATCCTCATCCGGTTTTGTGAACAGATACCCTATGCTTTTGTCGTGGTTTGGTGCATGCAGACCATTGCCCGGCCGGTTACGGCATTTCAATTTGGCCTGCTGACGGCCATTGAAATGGCTACTGCGGTCTTTGTCTACATCCCGGTTGCCCAGCTGGCCGATAAAACTACCAAGAAGCCCTTTGTGGTGGCCACCTTTGTCTTTTTTACCTTTTTTCCGCTGGTGCTTTTATTCTGCCAGTCATTCGGGTGGCTGATACCCGCATTTGTTCTCAGGGGCTTAAAGGAATTCGGTGAGCCGACTCGCAAGGCGCTCATACTGGATCTGGCGCCGAAAACCTGCAAAGCCGGGATGTACGGCCTTTACTATTTTATGCGAGATGCGTGTGTTTCCGTGGCGGCCTTTGGCGGTGCACTTTTATGGCAGATTAGCCCAGTAACCAATTTGACTGTCGCTTTTGCATTCGGTGTGGCGGGTACGATCGCATTTGCCCGTTACGGCACCGATGTTCGTCTGGTAAACGAGTGACCTGAATTATACGGACTCTACGCTGACGATTTCAGGGATTTTCTTTTTCACGTAGGTTTCAATACCCTGTTTGAGGGTCATCTGTGACATGGGGCACCCGCCACAGGCGCCTGTGAGTCGAACCTTAACGATGCCATCGACGACATCAACCAGCTCAACATCACCACCATCTGCCTGAAGGGACGGTCGGATGTCATCCAAAGCGTTTTGTACTTGCTCTTTCATTTTTTTCTCCCGCACTGTTGGGGTTGTTTGCTTAATTATTTTGTCTTTACATCAAACCTATACCACTTTGTAGCATCGGTCAAGCCCCTACAGTCCATTTTAACCTTGAACCCTGAACCTCTGAACCTATTTTACCTTCATACTTTCAGGCATCTGTACGCCCGTGACCTTTCCGCGCGCACATGTCCGCCCGTTGGCCTTAAGGGTGACGTCAACGATTACTTTACGTTCCTTGATCTCTTCAACGCGGCCCCGCAGTTCCAGAGTGGTGTCAATCGGTGTCGGGGCTAAATAATCGACATGCAGGGAAGCAGTCACAAAGCGCAGGGCCGGCTCAGTGCCCGGTGTCCGGTTTTCAATACGATATTTAGCGGCAGCGGCCGTGCCGGTGCCATGGCAATCGATCAAAGAGGCGATCAGGCCTCCGTAAACAAATCCAGGAATTGCCATGTGGTAGGGACTCGGTTGGAATTTGCAGACGCTTTGCTCTCCATCCCAGTAGCTTTTAATTTGCAAACCGTGCTCGTTTAGGCGCCCACATCCGTAGCAATAACTGTAGTCGTCCGGGTAATAGTCCTGAATAGCCTTTTCGCTCATATCTTTGTCCCCCTCTAATGTTATATGAAGCTATCTCAAAAATGCACCTAACGCCTAAAAGCCGTATGGTCGGCAGGGCCTGAGGCCCCTCCCCAGCCCCTGCGAAAATGCTCGCATACTTCCTTGTGTGCCGCGCTTTTTCGATTGTTCCGCCACAGCCCGGTGCTCGCCTGCAGGGCGGCGGCGGATCGGCTCACGCCTGACTCTTGGGCGCGATACACACTTTTTTTGAGATAGCTACATTTATGATCAGTTCGCGATTACAATACAGAGTTGCATTCAAGAAGGTTTCAGTCAGCAGATGACTGAAGACAGACTTCTGACCGCTGAAAGACAGACACCTGAACGCTTATTGATATTTGAGTCCCTTGAGAATCTAACAACGAAATGCGGCATTTGCAATTGGGTGTTCTCTGAAACGAAAGATTTTACGTTTGACGATGATTTGAATAACAGCACATTAGGGGACAGCTGATGGCATTTGGTAACGAAAAATCCAATTGACACCCTGCTTGCCGATGGGTTAATCATTAAACGTTCCTCAATAAGCCGCGTATCATTCCTGTCGACCCTACGTAATTTCCAGAATGGGTACCCAATTTCAAAATATAGGGTATAGGGGGCTCTAACATGATTGAATCCATTTACCAACTTTTAGCCAAAATAGGCTATACACACCCGCTGCATCCACCAGCCACCCATCTGCCGGCCGGCCTGATTATCGGCGGGTTTATATTTGCTCTGGTTGCCTGGATTTTTAATCGTAAAAATGTGTCCCAGAGCGCACGGCATTGCTTTATTCTGGCTTTGATTATGGCAATCCCTACCATACTGCTGGGTCTGATGGACTGGCAGCAACGCTTTGGCGGTGCCTACCTTTTTGAAATCAAGGTAAAACTCGTGTTAGCCGGGGTTCTATTATTTTTGCTTCTGGTTGCCGTGCTCTACAGCGCTCTGGCTGGCGGTTTTACGAAAACAGTTATGGCCATTTACGCGCTGTGCCTTTTGACAGTAGTTGGTCTCGGGTATTTTGGCGGGGAGCTGGTGTATGGAACTCGTGAACCGACCGCAGCAGAAACCAAGGGAATAGCCGCCACGGGCGAACAGCTATTTAAGCAAAATTGCTCGGCCTGTCATTTTACAGACAGCACCGCCACCAAAGTGGGGCCCGGTTTGATAGGTGTATTTAAGCAGAGCAAATTCCCCGTTAGCGGCCTTTCGGTGTCGGATGACAACTTCCGGCAGATTTTAAAAACACCCGTGAGCAAAATGCCGCCATTTGCACACCTTAACGATGAGCAGGTGAATGCTCTGCTTGATTATCTAAAAACACTTTAGAACTCATCTCTAATTTGAAAAGATCAAATTAGGCTGAAGCTAACAAGAGAGATTAAGAGGTTTGAAATGATTCATTACAGACTAAAAAAAGGAAACATCCCGGCGCTGCTGCTTCTGTCAATGGCGTGTTTATTTTTTTTAGATTTACCGAATGCACGGGGACAAACGTTCATTTCCGGAAAAGTCATCACTGCCGATGGGAATGTGGTTGCCAGCGGTGCTGTGGCCTTGGAGAAAGGTGAGTTACACAACGATGCTTTTTTAGTCGGCGGGGCCATCGGATCTGACGGCACTTTTAAAATACCATTGCCGAGCGGGGGTCCCTGGGGTTTGCACATCTACAGTGAAGGCTATATCTACTTTCCGCTGCAGGTGCAGATCAAAGAAGCTGCTGACAATGAAATTCCGGTGATTCTGCCGGTGGATGGTAACCCGGCTGACGATCCAAGCATCTCCGACATCCGTTTTAACAAGATTTCCGATAAGGTCTTTCAAATTAAAATGCGGGTTGAAGATGCCAACAACAACTTGGGCCCCCAGATGTTGGCGGTTGACACCAAGCGTTTCCGATCCTACCGGCTTATTCCGCAAAGCGGTGATCTGAAGGATAAAAAAGCGGACTTTCCAGACGGGGAATATGAATCCCCGTTTATCCCGCTACCGCTTGATGAAGAGGATTTAAACGACTGGCTTTTTGTGGTGGCCGATCATCAATGCAGCAACGGCCCGATTTACAGCGGTTTGAATCAATCCGTTTTCAAGCCGCCGAGGGCTCATGCCGAAAAATTAAAATGTGAGGTGGCCGGCATCTGGAAGTCTAATTTTGACAAGGTCTATCAATTCAGCCCGCAAAAGGCAGGGAAATTTAGCGGCAAGCAATTTGCAGGTGATATCTTAATTGATAAGATGACGCAAACCGATAAGAAGGTTGCCATGGACTTTCGGTTTAAAGGCGATAAAGGCAAGGCGGATCTCCTGTTGGCGTGCCAGGAAAACCAGATCCGTTTGCAGGGAACCTTCCAGCTGCCCGAGCGTTCCGGTGAATGGGTTTTTGCCAAGCTGCAAAACGCCAGGGCCGCCGAATCCGGCAAAGATCTGTTTAGCGCCAACTGCTCGGGTTGCCATTATGCCGATCGCAAGGACACCAAGGTGGGACCCGGTTTACAGGGACTATTTGACAATCCCAAACTTCCCTGGTCAGGGCGCCCGACCAACGAAGAAAACGTGCGCGCTACGATCATCAACGGCCAGGGAAAAATGCCGCCGTTCAAACATCTTGATGCTTCGAAAATTAAAGCCCTGATTGATTATCTAAAATCCATATAATGGCTGTTCCATTATCTATCTTCGTGCATCTTTTTGTTCTTTGTGGTGAGAGAGCAGATGGGTGTCGAGGCTGTCAGAAGCGATGCCGGAACATTGTAAATTTGCATGTCATCACAAACTGGGGCTATGTTGAATAAAAAGCACCATTATTTTTATTTCGGTTTAATCCTGATGAGTATCCTGCTGGCAACGGCTGGCAGTTATTGCAACAATATGGATTGGATTTTGAAACCTCCGGGCTTAAGGCTGCAAAAAGCGCCTGCAACTGTCGTTCCTGCCACCCATCAGTATTTAAACCAGAAGCTTAGGCTGCCGCCATATCAAAGTGCGACCGGAACCCCGCTGAAAGGGTGGTCCCGAAAATTCATTAAAACGCGCCGATTTTCGAGTGACCAGAGCGCCTGGATTTTTTACCGGCGGTCGGATTTAGCACAATCGAGAGTGGTAAAGAACACCGGTATGCCCGCTTCGCTGCGAATTTGGCCGGTAGGGGCCACGATCATTCTGGAAGGATACAAGGGTGATGCTTTACGCCCGGGTGATGCGAAACTTATGGAAATTGAGCTTATGACCAAACGGGCGCCTGCATCCGGGTCCGCATCCGATCCTTTTTTCGCGGTTGACTGGAATTATGCACGCTTCACTGCAGATGGCGCCTGGTCGCTGTCCCCGCGCAAGCTAACCGAATGTCATCAATGTCACAGCATTGCCTTTACGCTGACCGGCGATCTGGTTTTTACCCAGTTCCCATAGTGCAGTGGGCCCTGCACAAGTTGCCGTATCTGATTTTTTATAGGTGTCGGTTGTCCGGTTCAAAGGTTCAGAGGTTAGATAGCAACAGAAAAAGCCATCAAGTGTTGTGAGCACAAAGTTACAGCCATAAACTCTGTATATTCTGCATTTTCTGAACCCTGAACGCTGAACCTCTAAACCCAAAACCCAGGTCATTTTGTGCTTGGCATCCTAACTGACCGTTTGAATTTTATTCTCTTCTTGTATTGACACTTCACTTGCCAGTCCATACTTTTGCAGAAAATGAATAAATGCAATCTCAAAAATGCGTTTACATTTAATGGGTTGTGCCCGTTGCCCGTGAGCCCGTTTAGATGTAAAAAAATGACAGTACCCCTATAAAATGGGCATAACAGATAAAATCCCGCCATCGGCGGGACCAACCGGATAGGGAGACGCGATCATGAAGAAATGGATATTCATTGGCCTCGGTGCAATTGTCGCTTTGTTGATTGTTGTTGTGGTTGTAGGCATTTCAAAACTGGGCCCGCTGGTCAAAATGGCCGTCAACACTTACGGTCCCAAAATTACGAACACCGAACTGCGGGTGGATGACGTCGGGATTTCATTGTTTTCGGCCGAAGCCAAGCTTAAGCATTTTTTTCTTGGAAATCCAAAGGGCTTTAAATCACCCAGTGCCATGAAAGTCGGCTCCATCTACGTGAATGTGGACCAGGGCTCCATTACCAAAGATCCTATCATTATCAACCGAATCGAAGTGGTCGGACCTGAAATCACCTTCGAAAAGCGGGGAAAAACCGATAATTTTCAATCGATACTAAACAACGTGCAAAAAAATGTGCCCCCAAAAGGGTCTGCCAAAAAGCAAACCGCCGAAGAGGGCCCGGGAAAGCAGCTGATCATTAACGATTTTATTGTCAAAAAGGGAAAGGTCAACCTGGCCGTGGCAATGCCCGGTGGGGTTCTCGGTGATCAGGAAATCAAAGCCGACCTGCCCGATATTCATCTGAAAGATATCGGCAAGAAAAAAGGCGGTGCCTCAGCGGCCGAAGTGGCCAAGGAAATCGTTGCAGCCCTTTACGGCAAAATCCAATCGCCGGCTGTAATCGGTGCTTTACAAGAGCAGCTAAAAAGTTTGGGTGGCGCCCCCGTCAAAGCAGCGCAAGAAGCCTTAAAAGGTGCTACCGATATGGTTGAAGGTGCCGGTAAAGGTGCGGGTGATGTGACCGATAAGGTTAAGGGGTTATTAAAGGAAAAAAAAGATTGATATTATTCACACGCCAAGCCGCAAAGCTCGCAAAGAAAGAGCTGTCTATTGGGTTAAGAAAAGCTTTGCGTCTTAGCGACTTTGCGCGAGCTCTCCTAATTGCATTTATTGGCTATCAGGGTTCTCCTGTTTGTATCTCATCCAGGGTTTTTTTAAATTGCTCAATATACGGCCCGCCCAGCTTCACCGCCCGGCGGGCTGCGGTTATGGCCTCCTGTTTCTTGCCTTGTTCCCACAGCACCTGGGCCAGATTGTTAAATGCCACCCCCTCAAGCGGAAATCGAGCGGTGGCATTGCTCAATACCGCGGCCGCAGATGCCAGATCCTGCATAGCATAAAAGCTGTTGCCCAAGCCGATATGGGCGGGAAAGCTTTGCGGCCAGCGGTGCAAAGCGGTCTGATAGCCCCTGACCGCGGCCGGCCATTGGCGGGCCTTTTCGAGGCCCACCACCGCTGCGATCCATGATTGCTCCTGGACCGTCGCTGGCAAACGATCGGGCGGCAACACCAGCAGACCCCAGTGCTCGCCCCGCGCCCATGTGTTTTCAAATGTTCTGAAGCTCGTTTTTTTGCGGTTTGTGACCCCCGAATGCAAGATGACCGCCTCCGCATCAAGGTCATAACCGATGACCACAGCATAATGCCAGACGGGAATCCAGGAGAGCCCCAAATTCTGCAACACGATAACCGGGTGTCCGGCTGCGATTTCGCGCAGCAGAGCGTGTGCCCCGTTGATCGGATAGGCAACTTTTCCCTGACGGCGGGTGGCTGCAATCATCGCCGGTTGAAGGCTGCCCTTAAGAGATGGCGTGTAGACCTGGGGGGTCAGATCATCCGGGCTGACCTGAAGGCCACTCCAGGAAAGAACCATGGCTAATGATGCCGGCCCGCACTGGTACTCTTTTTGGGGATAAAAGGGCACCGCCTCCAATTTGTGACGGGGCGGGATGCTGTCGGCGGCCTGGCGCCATTTATGGGTCGATATAGTGGCACATCCACTTAAAACA
Source organism: Desulfobacterales bacterium (assembly GCA_050122255.1). Lineage (GTDB taxonomy): Bacteria > Desulfobacterota > Desulfobacteria > Desulfobacterales > JAHEIW01 > JAHEIW01. The sequence goes on along the minus strand of JASFJF010000102.1, from coordinate 2,904 downwards.
AATAGACCAAAGACCCAACCCCAGACGGTCATTTGCTGCCATATATTCAGATTGGGGTGCCAGTTGATTTTGGTATTACCGGACAAAGGTAAAGACGTTGGTATAGCCCAGAGCATCGGTAATGGCCAGGATAATGACGATGACACCCACCACGATCAGAAAAGTCACAAAGAAGCCGCCGCCGGCAGGAAGCTCTTTGATATGATCGGCTATTCGCTGGGCTTCCGCGTCGGTAAGGCTGTCAACACGGGCCATGGCTTCGAGGGAATTGATATCCTGGGCCTTTAAGACAGCCTGCGCATCTTGCCGTGCCAGGATCGTTTTGATGGTGTTGCGGGCATTTTGCCCTTCGGTTGTTATCGTCAGGGTTGCTTCTGTATCGACCATTGCGGCCAGCACTGATGGGCAGGGTGTGGTCAGCAAAACCATCATGATCACCAGAAAGACGCTAAGGATTTTAAATCGTTGCCGGAACAATTTCATTCTGTACCTCCTCTTTCTTTATTCGCAACATTCATATGACAAGCGGTATAAAATGTCAAATTGTCAATTTTAGAGGCTCCAGCGGTTTCCGCAGCCACGGCAGCTTTTAGGGGGCGTAGCCGATTGGTGTGACTTCCGAAAGAAGCGATATTTCGATCCTAGCCAGACTTCTTTTAGCGGGGTTTCAAACACGTTACCCAGAATGATGGAGGCATAATTGGAAGTCGAAAAAGGCGAAATGCAACACGGCAGCACATTACCGTTTGCCGTAATGTACATCAGCGTTGTGGGTCGAAAGCACTCCTTCCAGGTATGGGGGTCGCTTGTGTCTGCTTGAACACTTTCAAGAGGCGAGGCCAGGCCCGAGGCTTTAAATTCGACGCCGAGCTGTTTTGCAAGATCCTGCCCATGTTCTACCACCTGCTGGATTCTGCCGTCGGCTGCCACCAGCGTTTTGTCAGCTGTTGCCAGACCGTAACCATCATCATCGTTGAAATACACCAGCCGCTGCAGGTACACTTGGTTAACACCGATATCAGCAGCCAGCCTTATAAATTCCGGCAGTGCGTTGATGTTTTCGTGGGTGCCCAGATACCAGAGTGAAAGGGCCGGTCGACTCACCTGCAGCCTTCGCAGGCGCTGAACAAACGTGCGCAGATTGGATACGATTTGCGCAAACCGGTCACTGTCGCGCATGGCCTTATAATCATGCCGATTGGCAGCATCCAGAGATATGCGCAGTTCATCCAGGCCCGCGGTGATGAGCGCTTTCTGGCAGTTCTCATCCAACAAAATTCCATTGGAATTAAAAAAAACAAACACGTTGCGATTCTTCAAATGGCGAATCATGGCCGGCAAGGCTGGGTTCAACAGGGGCTCACCAATACCGTGCAGGGCAATGCGTTCAAGCTGCGGCAATTGATCGGTTATGCGGACCAGCTCGTCAAGCGTCACATCGCGCGCGGATTCCCAGCTTCCCCGGTACAGAATGCAGGCCCTGCATTTGAGGTTGCAGCGATTGGTCACCTCAATATACAAATTGCGCGGTAGCTTTATCTTCGTATCAACAGCCGCCATACTGTGTTTAACCTCAAACCTGCAGCAGATGGAAGTCTGCGGCTCGCCCGTAGGGTGAAAATGAATGAGATAAAATGATTATCATCCATTGAAACCAATCAGCCTTTTGCTTGACGCATTAACTTAGTGTGACTTACGGCAAAAAAATATAAACAAACTTCTCATTCATTTTCATGCAAGATAGAGCGGACAATGGTCGTGCAAATACTCCCGGTCCTGACCGGTTTGCTCGCTGCTGTCCTCCGGCCCACGATATGGACTGGTTTGTCATTGTAGATCGGACAGAATTCATCCGGTTCATCATATCGGTTTCTGAGCATGCGCCGGGCGGCACAACCGCCGCCGCAATTTTGGACGTGCACGCATGTCAGGCAAAATTGCGGTATATGGTGGGTCTGGCGAAAGTAAGGCGTATCGAATACGGCTTCTTTTTGTTGTGCCAGATCTGAAATGGTAAGATCCGAGTCCGGCCAGTACACACAGGCTTTTAGATGCCCGTGAGGCGTGACGCGCATGCTGCGACCGCCGCAGGGCGTGCCGTGCAGGCCTCTGAGGCCTAAAAACGTATTGACCAGCGGCTCTGATACCGAGATAATTTCGGTGTTTTTAAATAGGATATCAAAAGCCTGCCAGTACTGATCGAAACTGGGCATAAATTCACCAGTATACATGGGCTGATAGACATTGACTCTAAAGTCAGCCCCAAATGATCCGGCCAGTGCGGCGATTTCAGCAAGGTCTTTGTAGTTGACATTCATCAACACGGCCAGAATGGAGACCCGGATATCCAGATTGCGGCATCTGGCGATGCCTTCCATCAGCGTGTTCCAGTTGCCCGAGCCGCGAAATTGATCCTGTCTTTGCCGATCGGGAAAATCCACCGAAAATTCGATATCGCTAAAATATCTCAGTTTTTCATCAGGCGTAATCGACAACGTGTATCCGTTGGACGCCAGGCTGAGCTTGATCTCTTGGTTGTTAAAATATTCAATGATATCAAGGTATTCTGGATTTAGGCCGTTTTCGCCTGTGCCGAATCCGACGGAGCTGACAGGAATGCTTTCACATATTCTTTGAATGTCCTTGAGGGTTAGATTCTCAATTTGATGCTGATCCCGGTAGCAGTGCGCACAACTTAGATTACAGTCGCTGGTCAATCCGATTCCAAGAGAAACCATACAATTCTCCTATAAATGAATTCGAAGCACGAATATCTAAATCCGAAACAAATTCAAATATTGAATGATCCAGGCTCAAAACATGTTTTGAACTTTTAAGATTTGTATTCAGGTTATGTTTCGAATTATGGGTTTCGCATTTTATTTCAAAAACAAGTATTTTAAA
>JASFJF010000101.1:0-10898 GCA_050122255.1 Desulfobacterales bacterium | reverse complement strand
CCCTTGTGTTTAAGTGCCGAAAAGATCGGCGGCTGCTGTTCAATCGATCCGATAAATTGCTGAACGGTGGATCGAATCCGATCTTCCGTACAGCCGGTCAGCACCCCGGTGGCGATAACCGTTCCGGTCGAATCCTGGGTATCGGTCTCAATCCCCAGCTTGAGGGTGGCATCATATGTCTTGCTGCCGGTCAGCAGAAACCGAGCCAGTCGAGTTGCTTCATTTATGCAACAAACCAGCACCCCCTCGGCAAAGGGATCCAGCGTGCCGGTGTGGCCTACCTTTTTAGCGTTTAGCAGGCGTTTGACCCTGGCGACAACCTTTGCAGAAGAGATATTCGGCGGCTTGTCGACAACGATTATCCCGCTGTGGTGCTGTGCCTGCATGAAATGTTCTTTTCTTGCGCGGTTTGCCACCGCGATGGTTTTAGGCTCAAACGGCCTTATCTATAAGTGATCTGCCAGCCCGATGATTTTTTCCTTCAGGGCCACTAAAGTGGATTCAATTTGAAATCCGGCGGCACTCGAATGACCGCCGCCGCCGAATTTGCCGGCGATTTTGGCAACATCCACCGAGCTGTCAGAGCGCAAACTGACATGGTACCGATTCATATTGGTGAATTTGCCAGCCCCGTTTTTTATTTCGTGGATCAGCGCAGCCACCTTTACATCCTCAATGCGACGCGCATAATTGATCAAACCATCTATATCCTCGGTGCTTGTTCCGGTTGAATTGAGCATGCTTCGGCTGATAGTCATCAAGGACAATTTGCCATTTTCTGAAATTTCAATCGAGTTTAAGGCCATATTCAGCAGCTTGATGCGGCCCAAAGAATAGGTTCCAAACACGCGTTGCGCCACCGTGTGGGGTTTGACGCCGATGTCGGTCATGGCTTTGCTAATGGCAAAGGCTTCCGGATTTGTGTTTGAAAACCGAAAAGAACCGGTATCGGTTAGAATTCCCAAGTAAATAGCAGTTGCAATTGACTTGTCAAAAGGGATCTCCAGCGCCTTGATCAATCGATAAATGATTTCAGCTGTGGCGCAGGCATCGGTGTCGATCAGCTGCACGTCCCCGAAGCCGGTATTGGAAATGTGATGATCAATGTTAATGACAATCGGTATCTGATCAACAACCGAACTGTTCTCACCGACTCTTACGATATCGCCGCAATCAAGGACGATGGCCAGGTCATATTTTTTAGCTGGTTCGAGCTGCTTCGCGATATGCTCAACGCCGGGTAAAAATCGGTATACCGCGGGTATGGGGCTTGGATTAAACAGGGTGATGGTTTTATCCATTTTGTTCAATGCCAATCCCAGGGCAACCAGCGAACCGAGGCAATCTCCATCAGGTTCAGCATGCGATGCCACTAAAATTCGCTGACTGGTCTTAATATGATTTAGAATCTGTTCCATTACCCTCTTTGGTTCGTTTGATCAAACGATCAATATGGGCTCCATACTCAATGGATGCATCGTAGAAAAATTTTATATCGGGCATGTATTTGAGGTCCAGCTCATGGGCCAGTGTTCGTTTAATGTATCCGCGTGCGCTATTGAAGCCTTCAATGACCGCATTTTTTTGCTGCTCACCGTCAGGAGTCGTGAAATAAACGCGCGCCAGCTTTAAATCACGCGAAACATTGACTCCGGTAATGGTGGCCATCTTTAATCGTGGGTCCTTGATATCTTTTTGCAATATCTCGGATAGAATTTTTTGGATCAATCCGCTGATTCGATCTGATCGTTCAAAGGGGATCATAAATGAATGATTTCTATTTCAGTGTCAATAAGTTCTGCCAGGCCGAGGTCATCGGCCAGATTAATGATCTTGTCGAGTTTTGAGTTAATAACGGAATTGTCGTTGCCCACCATTGAAAAACCGATCTCAGCACGCTGATATACATCGTTTGATCCGACTTCGGCCACCGATGCGTTAAAGTTGTTGCTCAGCCGGCTGACGATCGCTCTAACGACTTTTCGTTTACCTTTCAAAGAGCGACAGTCATGCAATCGAAAAGTGATGATACCGATTCCAACTACCATATGCGCTATTAACTATTGTATTACGGGTCTGATTTCCTTCAAGTAATAACAGTCAATCGTGTCGCCGACTTTGATATCGTTGAAATGCTCGATGCCAATACCGCATTCATAACCGGCCTGGACTTCTTTGACATCATCTTTAAAGCGACGCAACGAAGAGTTTTTACCTTCAAACACCACCACACCGTCCCGAAGAAGGCGCAAGTTCTGACCGCGTTCGATTTTTCCGTCCGTTACATAGCAGCCGGCAATATTGCCAACTTTGGGGATCTGAAAAACTTCACGAACTTCTGCCGTACCCAGTATTTGTTCCTCAAATGTCGATGCCATCATTCCGGCCATCGCGCTTTTGACATCTTTGATGACATCATAGATGACGCTGTAAAAGCGCATGTCCACGTTTTCCTCGTTTGCCAGTGCCTGTACCTTGGGCGTAGGCCGAACGTTGAAGCCAATGATGATGGCATTCGAAACAGTTGCCAGGGAAATATCCGACTCAGCGATCGTACCGCTGGCGGAATGGACGATGTTGACATTGACCTCATCATTGGAAAGCTTGGTCAGCGAATCGGCCAAGGCTTCAATCGAACCATGAACATCGGCTTTGATAATGAGATTCAAATCTTTGACCTCACCGGCTTGCATGCGCTCGTAAAGCTTGTCGAGACTGAGGCGGCTTGATTGTGCCAGCTCCTTTGATCGTTGTTTTTGTTGTCGATGTTCGCTGACCTGCTTGGCGTTTTTTTCGTCTTTTAGCGCGAAAAATTCATCACCGGCCATGGGCACACCGGATAAACCCACGATTTCTACCGGTATGGATGGCCCGGCCGACTCAATCTGGCTGCCTCTATCATCGAGCATCGCCCGGATTCTACCGTAATGCATGCCGCACACAACCGGGTCACCCGCCTTCAACGTGCCTTCTTTGACCAGAACAGTTGCAATGGATCCCCGGCCGGCGTCGATTTTAGCTTCAACAACATGACCGGTGGCCAGTTTGTCAGGATTGGCCTTGAGTTCAAGAACTTCAGCTTGAAGTGAAATCATTTCGAGCAGCTCGTCGATGCCTTCAGCCTCCTTGGCGGAAACTTTGACATAAATCGTATCTCCTCCCCATTCTTCAGGGGTCAATCCGATTTCGGCAAGCTCCCGTTGTACTTTATCGGGCTCGGCATTTTGTTTGTCGATTTTATTGACGGCCACGATGATGGGAACCTTAGCTGCTCTGGCGTGATTGATCGCCTCGTTTGTCTGCGGCATGACACCGTCATCAGCAGCAACGACCAAAACGACAATATCGGTAACCTGGGCACCCCTTGCTCTCATCGCCGTGAAAGCCTCGTGGCCGGGGGTGTCTAAAAAGGCGATATGCCCTTTGTCCGTGTTGACCAGATAGGCGCCGATATGTTGCGTAATTCCGCCAGCCTCCATCTCTGAAATCCGTGACTTTCGAATGACATCCAGCAAAGATGTTTTGCCGTGATCAACATGACCCATAATGGTCACAACCGGCGGGCGTTGCTCCAGCTTGGCAGGGTCATCGGTTTCTTGTTTTAACAAGGATTCTTCTTCGAAACTGGCCCGTTCCACCTCGTAGTCAAATTCGTTGGCAATCAGGGAAGCGGTATCAAAATCAATGGTTTGATTGACCGTTGCCATTGATCCCATGCCCATCATAAACTTTATAATCTCGCTGGCTTTAATCCCCATGCGTTTGGCCAGCTCGGACAGAACAATGGCATCATCAATTTTGATGCGCCGCTTAATTGCTTTAGCAACCGTTATTTGTGTTTTTTGCCCGCCAGCGGATTTTTTACCTTTGCCCAGTTTGCGCTGCTTACGGGGCCGGTATCCGGCTCCGTATAGGTCCGCGCCCTCGACGACTGCTTTTTTGCGAAAAGAGATTTTCTTTTTCAAAAACTTCTTATCAACTTCGGATTCCTCGTATTGTTTTTTGCGTTTTCTTTTCTTTTTTGCTGACGGCGCTAAATCGTCTGTCGGGGGTGACGGTTCACCAATACCTTTGCGGGAAGGCAATGGTTCGACTTTTGCTGTCTGCGGTGCCGCTTTTTTCTCTTTTAACGGTTTTTGCGGTGGCTTAATCGGCAGTTTGATAATTTTGGCTGAAGGTTCTTTCTTGCGCACTTTAACCGGTTTGGCTGCTTTCTGAGCAGGCGGCGCATCCTCATCATCAGCTTCTTGTATTTTTTCCGGTTCTTCTACCGCGGCCACCTCCGCTGTTTCTTCTGCATCGACTTTCTGATCGACTTCTTCAGCTGCTTCTTCCTTCCGGGCCGCAGCCGCATCGGCTTCTTGCGTTTCCGCCTCGGAGGGTTCGACGGCCTCAACTTTAACCGTTTTTCGACGCCGGCGAATAACTGTCGGTTTGATCCGTGTTTCTTCAACGGTTTCCTCTTTGGCGCCAAACAAAGTAGATTTGACTTTGGTAATGGCTTCCTCTTCCAAGGCGCTCATATGACTTTTAACATCGATATCCAAGTCGTTGAGCTTGGCGATCAGCACCTTGTTGGTCATGTTCAAATCTCTGGCAAGTTCGTATACTCTGAGCTTGGCCATTCTTTCCCCCAAGATTTTAGTTCTCAACCGGCTGCCGGCCGCTGCGCGGCGACCCCACCCGGCCTTTTTGTTATTGTTTCAATAACGGATGCATTGACGTTAAATGGACATTTTTTAAGCTGTGGTCGAGCGATCTTCTGTATTTGTTTCAGTGTTATCTTTACCGTCACCGGTGCCATCAACGCTGTCCGTCTCGGGCATTTCAGGCGTATCTTCGGCCGAATGATCGGCATCGACTGATGCGGTCTGCTGACCCGGCGCCGCATCGCGGTTATCCTGCGCTTCACTGCTATCGCGCTGGTTTACCGCTTCGGTCTCAGTTTCTTCCATTTCTGCGGCCTGTTGGTCGGCATCAACAGTCGTCTCGGCTGCAGCATCGACGCCGTTGTCCTCGGCCGCAGCTGTTTCTTCGGTTTCGGATTTTTTAATACTGGTTTCATCCTCCAATTCTTCAGCTTGCTCGGCTTCTTTGACAGCCGTTTTAGCGGCGGCAATCAATTTTTGAGCGGTTTCTTCCCCGATTCCTCTGATTTGAATTAAGTCCTCCGGGGTGGCATTGCTGACCTCTTCAGCCGAATAAAAACCCAATTCATAAAGCGCATCCGCCAGACTGATGCCAACGCCCGGTAACGCAACCAATGAATCATATCCGCTTTGCATGGCGATCGTATATTTCGTCTCGCTTTTGACGTCCAGATTCCAACCGGTTAATTTTGAGGCTAATCTGACATTTTGGCCCTTTTTGCCGATGGCAATCGATAAAAAATCATCGGGGACAATAACCTCCATGGTTTGATTGGATTCATCGATAATCACGCGCGATATTTCGGCCGGCGCCAGGGCGTTACACACGAACTTGGCCGGATCGACATGCCATGGAATGATATCGATTTTCTCGCCCCTTAATTCCTGCACGACATTTTGCACGCGGCTGCCTTTCATACCGACACAGGCACCCACGGGGTCGATATCAGAATTATTAGAGGCCACTGCAATTTTAGCCCGGATGCCCGGTTCACGAGCAGCCCCCATAATGGTGACGATTGATTCTCGGATCTCAGGAACTTCAGTACGAAACAGATGAATCAAAAAATTTGGATGGGTCCGTGACAAAATGATCTGCGGTCCGCGGGATTCATGCAGGACATCAAATATGTAAGCCCGGATGCGATCACCGCGTCGATAGGATTCTTTGGGAACCTGCTCGCGAACATGGACAATTCCTTCCGTGTGCCCCAGGTTGACAATGATGTCCCCGCGGTCAATGCGCTGTACAATACCGTTGATGGTTTCACCTTTGCGATCGACAAAACTGGAATAGACGGCATCTTTTTCCGCGTCTTTCATTTTCTGGATGATAACCTGCTTGGCTGATTGAGCGGCGATTCGGCCAAATGTGGTGGTGTCCATTTTGGTACCCAGGCTGTCGCCGATTTCACATCCCGGATCCAGCTTGCGGCCTTCTTCCAAACTGATTTCAAGCGCCGGTTCGGTCACCACTTCGGCAACATCCTTGAATTGAAAAACTTCAATTTCCCCGGAATCTTCGTTATATTGGACCTCTATATCCATTTTGTTCCCAAACTTTTTACGGGCGGCAGATTTTAATGCCTCTTCCAGGGCTTTGATCAACACTTTTCGTTCGATGCCTTTATCCCTGCTCACCTGTTCAACAACGCGTTTGATATCTGAGATTTGCATCAGATTTCTCCATCAGCGTCGACAAGCCGCGCTTTGCTAATATGGTCAAACGGGATGACGACGGTTTTTTCATTTGACGACAACCTTATCTGTTGGGTAGATGTACCGATAATGATTCCGGTAAAATTTTTTTGTTCGTTAATGGGTTGTCGTGTTTTTATCTTTGCTTTGCGCCCTTTAAAACGTTCATAATCCTTTAGCTTCGACAGGGGTCGCTCGGGTCCCGGTGATGTTACTTCCAGGGTATAGGGCCCCATATTATTCATATTCACATCCAGCAGGTCATTTAGCTGGCGGCTGACATTGACACAGTCATCGATGCTGATACCCTCCGGTCGATCAATGTACAATCGCAGGACCTTGCCACCTGCTTCACGCTGATATTCAATATGCACTAGCTCTAAACCTTCACTGTCACACAGAGGTTCAACCAGCGACTCTATCTGCTTGATGATCGCTTTCTCGTTTTTGGATCCGGCTTTTCGGTTCCGGCCTTCCGATTGTTTCGCTCTTAATTTATGTCTTTTTGATTTCACCGAATTTATCTTACTCAGCCTGGAAAAACAAAAAACGGGCTGACGCCCGTTTCCTTAACTTCAGGTAGACCTTTGACTTTGTGCGGTAAAAGTTATCAGTTCATGTCACCGACCATATGCTAATAGTTAATTCCATCTCGCAGGCCCCAATAAGTCTTACCCTTGTCAACTACAAGGAAACGAACCAAACTGGAGCGGGCAACGAGATTCGAACTCGCGACACCAAGCTTGGGAAGCTTGTACTCTACCAGCTGAGCTATGCCCGCTCTTCAATCTAAATGATTATGACAAAATCGGGCGGTTGTCAATATAATTCCAATAAATAAAAGTCCATCGGAAACGAGCTTTTATTTGAGCATATCCCTAATGGATTTGAGCTCCGCATGCAAATCAGCCAGCAATTTCTTTTCGGAGGCCGTATTGTTGCGCGATCGGGCAGATAAGTGCTGGCGGGCACCCTGAATGGTGAACTTTTTTTCGTAAAGAAGGGTTTTAATTTTTAAAATCAGCTCGATATCCGCCCGGGAATACAGCCGTTGTCCCGCATCGGTTCGTTTGGGTCGAATTCGGGGGAACTCACTTTCCCAAAACCGCAGGACATATGCTGGAATTTTTGCTATTTTACTAACTTCACCAATTCTAAAGTAAAGCTTATCCGGTATGTCCACGAGCGTCGATTTTTGATCTTGCATTTGTTATGACCCTAAATGGGCTGTGACGATCAGGCCGGCAAGCCGGCATCAAATGTCCGGACCAACCTGTCCGCAATTGATTGATGGATCGGCGTTACATCTTCATCTTCCAGCGTTTTTTGTGATGACCGATAGGTGACCCGCAATGAGATGCTTTTTTTTCCCTGGGCAATGGGCGCGCCCACGAACACGCTCAGCAAGCTGACATTTTCCACCAGTTCGGACGACGGATCTAAAGCGGTGTCGATAATCTCCCGGGCTTCAAGCGCCTTGTCGACAATAACAGTGATGTCTCTAAATATAGCCGGAAATTTGGGAATGGATTTAGAGACCGTTGTCTCTTTCAACAATGGTATCAACCTATCAAAGTTGAGTTCAAATAAAAACGTTGCCTGCTGCAAATCGAAATTGGCAAGCACTTGGGGATGAACCTGGCCCACCAACCCCAACCGGCTTTGCCTGGTTAAAACCTGCGCGCTGAAGCCGGCGCGGGTATACCTGCACCCGTTTTCCGGCAGGCGGCTGAATTTTACATCATCAATGTGTAATGCATGTAAAAACCGTTCGACCACACCTTTAATGTCATAAAAATCACAGGGCGTATCCTGGCCATGCCAGGAGGCATCAAAACGGGTTCCAGTCCAGAGCCCGGTTAGCATCTCAGTCTCTTGCGGCAGCTGCTGCGGATCCTTACCAATAAAGATTTTGCCGATTTCAAAAATCTGTAAATTTTTTATTTGCTGGGTAAAATTGTAGTGCATCGTTTGCAGCAATCCTGGAACCAGCGACGTGCGCATGGTAGCCTGATCTTCGGTCAACGGATTTAATATATTCACAAGCTGTCTGCGGGGATCATCGGCTTCCAGTCGCAAGACGTCACCGGTTTGACGGTGTGCAAAGCTGTAGTTGATGGTTTCGCGGAATCCGAATCCGTTCATCAGTAGGCGCGCCCGATTGCGCAAATTGATTTCTTTGGTCGATAACCGGCCGGTGGCCGGCATTTGCGGAAATGTTGTCGGGATGTTGTTGTAGCCGAATAAACGGGCCACTTCCTCCATCAGATCTTCCGGTCTGGAAATATCCACCCGGAAGCTCGGCGGCGTTACGGCCAGCGAATCGCTTTTTTTCTCAGTGTTTTTTTTCTCAACTGCAAATTCAATGGATTTGAGTAGACTTGCAATTTGTCTGCGCTGCAGGCGCGTTCCCAGCAGGCGGTTTGTTTTTCGGGTGCTAAGGTTCAGGCTTTTGACAGTCTGCCGCAGAGGGTATTCGTCTATCAGGCCGCCGATGATTTTGCCGCCACTGACTTCAGCCATCAGTTTGGCGGCCCTGTTGGCGGCCGCAACGGTCCCACCGGGATCAATCCCGCGCTCAAAACGATAAGCTGCGTCGGTACTCAGGCCAAGCTGTTTGGATGTGCGCCGAATGCTGACCGGACTAAAATAGGCACTTTCAAGCAATACCCGGGTGGTGTCTTCTTCGATCTCAGAATTCAAACCTCCCATGACCCCGCCGATAGCCACCGGTTTTTCGCCGTCACAGATCATCAGCATTTGATTATCTAAAGCGCGCTCTTTTTGATCCAGGGTGAGGAAGGTTTCGCCCTTGCCGGCGGTGCGCACCACAATTCTATTTTGCGACAATCGATCAAAGTCAAAAGCATGCAAGGGTTGGCCGGTTTCCATCAGAACAAAATTGGTGACATCGACAATATTGTTAATTGGCCGCAACCCGACAGACAAAAGCCTGTCCTGAAGCCAGAAAGGCGATGGTTTAATTTGAATATCCTCAAGCAGGCGCGCGACATAGCGCGGGCAGTGTTCCGGCGCTTCGATTTGAATCGACGTTTGCCGGGAAATGCGATCCTCCGGGTCATTGAGTTCGAAATCAGGATAAGTCAAGCCGTTCTGCTGAATGGCGGCGATCTCCCGGGCAACGCCAATAACACTCAGGCAATCGGGCCGGTTGGGGGTGATTTCGATTTCAAGAATCGTATCGGACAGCCCCAGCGCAGAGGCCAGTCGGTCACCGACCGCCAGGTTGGTATCCAGGCGCATAATGCCGCTGCGATCTTCTCCCAGGCCCAGCTCTCCTTGGCTGCAAAGCATACCCTCGGATGTTTGGCCGCGAATGACACTTTGCTCCAGAATGAAACCTTCCGGAAATTCGGTGCCCGGCAGGGCAATCGGTGACAGCATCCCAACCTCGGCGTTGGGCGCACCGCAGACCACCGAAATTGTTTCCCGGCCCGTAGCGACCTTGCACAGGTGCAATTTATCCGCATTGGGATGCGGCTCGATCGCTTCAATTCGACCGACAAAGACCGTATCCAGGTAGCGGTAGCGTTGCGTTACCGACTCAATTTCGAGACCGACCATCGTCAACGCCTCGGCCAGATCCGGCGGCGCCATCTCGATACTCACATAATCATTGAGCCAGCTTAAACTAACCTTCATCTCCCACCGTTCCTAAAAGCGGGGTCAAGTCGTCATCTTATGCCCGATATCGGTTTAGCGAACCGATTCATAATGCTCGCATACTCATGTGGTTGCACCACTATTGAATCGGCCTGCGACGAGCCGTTCGGCCCTGAGCTCACGGTCGAAGGGCTCAGCCGAGTCGTTTGCGGATTACTATCGAATATAATCTGATACTTTCAAACCGCTTTGAAAATTAATGAATTTGATTCGAGATAGTACTTTGTCCGTTTTGTCTAAAATTGAGACAAGAATCGAATATCATTTTCAAAGAATTTACGAATGTCATCAATCCCATATTTGAGCATGGCAATTCGATCCACGCCCATTCCGAAGGCAAATCCGGTATAGCGGTCGGCATCATATCCTACGTTTTCGTACAAGGCCGGATGAACCATTCCGGAACCGAGGATTTCCAGCCATCCGGTTCGGGAACAGACCCGGCAGCCCTTGCCTCGGCACATGACACACAGAATATCGACCTCGGCACTGGGTTCCGTAAACGGGAAAAAACCGGGCCGAAAACGCAAACTGGTCTGCTCATCAAACATTTGATGTACAAAGGCCGTGAGCGTGCCCTTTAAATCCCCGAAAGAAACATTCTCATCGACCAACAACCCCTCTACCTGATGAAACATAGGGGTATGGGTCAGATCCGAGTCACAGCGATATACTTTACCGGGCATGATGATTCTAACCGGCGGTTGCTGTTTTTCCATGGTGCGGATTTGCAGAGGAGATGTATGCGTTCTTAAGACGATATCATCAGATACGAAAAAGGTGTCCTGCATGTCCCGGGCCGGATGGTCCTTGGGGAAATTGAGGGCCTCAAAATTGTAGTAATCCAGCTCTACTTCGGGTCCTTCG
>JASFJF010000100.1:0-10967 GCA_050122255.1 Desulfobacterales bacterium | reverse complement strand
AACGATGCGCGCCCGAGCATCAATCAGTTCCGCAAACAAATTATAGCCGCTACGGTGAAAATCTTTTACGATTACGCTTTTAACACCCGCATCGAAAAGTGCACCGACAACGCTGCTGACGTCCTTGCTCATACCCAGACAGGCATGTGCCCATTCATCCGTTAAAAATGATGATGCTGCGTAACTCCAGCATGCGGAACTGCCTTCCAGATCAGCAACTATCAGAATGCGGGTCAGGCGCTTGCCCATCTTATCTTGTCCATTTCATTACCCTGTTTGGATGTACACTATTTACCAAATCTTTCTGGTTTTCAAAAGACAATCCCATGCAGGTGCAGTCTGTCCTTTGTCAGGCAACTGCCAGCGCTGGATCTGAGAGCAATTGAATCCGCTGCAATACCGGTGGATGAGAATAATTCAAAAATACATGAAATGGATGGGGTGTTAAATTCGACAGGTTGTGAACCGAGAGTTTTTTAAGAGCGCTGACCATCGATTCAGGGTCGCGGGTCGTTTCGGCAGCAAATCGATCGGCGGCGATCTCATTGCGACGGGACCGCAACTGCAACAAAATACCGCTGAAAAAATCGATGGGTGTGTATAACATGGCAAAAAAGAGTATTCCCGCATAAACGGATTGATGCGGCATATAAAAGGCGTCGAAAAGCCCCTGATAGGTGATAAATTGCGCCAATATAAATAGCATCAACCCGGTTTGTAAAATACCCAGAAAGAGAGACTGGCGAATGTGCTTTTTTTTGTAATGCCCCATTTCATGAGCCAATATCGCAACGAGTTCTTTAACCGTATGTTGCTGAATAAGGGTATCGAATAGCACAATTCGTTTGTGCCGTCCAAAGCCGGTGAAAAAAGCATTTGATTTGGTCGATCGCCGCGAGCCGTCCATCTGATAGACATTTTCAAGTGGAAACGCGATGCCCCTGGCGTACCTTAAAATGGCCGATTTAAGTTCACCTTCTTCCAGTGGTGTAAACTTGTTAAAGAGTGGCATAATCCAGGCGGGTGCAACAAACTGAACGATTAACGTATACAAGCTCACACCGATCCAGCAATACCACCAAGCGCGAGGTCCGGCATATTGGAAAAAGGCCAAAACAGCCGCCAGCAGTGGTGTTCCCAATAATATTGCCAGCAGCAAACCTTTCAGTAAATCCAGCACGTATGTGGCCGGAGTCGTTTTGTTGAATTCAAAGCGCGCCTCAATGACAAAAGTAGAATAAATGCTAAACGGGAGGGATAGAAGACCTTTAATGATTAGTAATACGCCGACGTAAATCAGGCCGCTGCTGATCGGCCCCAAATCGAAAGTGCGCACCCAGGCGTCCAGCAAAGCAAAGCCTTTAGCAAACCAGAAAACGAGCAGGACCATTAGGTTGAATATAGATACGAACCAGCCGAAGCGCGTGTGGGCCTTTAGATATTGCTGGGATTGCCGATAGCGATCGGCATCATATATGTCTTCAAAGCTCTTGGGCAATTCTGTGCGCAGGTTCTTCAGATTGAGCCCATCAGCCATCAAATTCACGATAAGATCGACCAACAGAGCGCCAAGGACGATAACTGCAATTGCGTTCATGCAAAGACCTTCATATCTACCTTATGAAACGCTTGATCAAACATAATCCAAATATATCTGCAGCATGGTCGTGGTTGCAATAGCTCCTATGCGTAATAGTCATTGACGCCTGCGGAAATCGAAATGAAAATGGGTGGTCCTATAGAACCACCCAGCAGAACGAGGAGATTGAAGGAGGTTCACAAACAACCACCTCATATCCAACTTAAGCTGCTATTTTAATCTGTCAAGATTTTACAACGATGCTGCGCCCCATCGAGCCGAAAAAAGCGGCCTATTGCGAATGGGCTACTTAAGATAGTGCAAGTATTGAGGGTTAGGTTGATAAATTAACCGATTACCAACTTTACAGCAAGAGTTGACATTAGCCGAATACCTGCATGTATCATGTAAAGCGATGATCAATGCCCTTCGCGACCCCGCATTATTTTTTTGACAATACGCTGAAATACGACTCCGAAGCCATTGCGATTGGTCCAGATGACTCTAGCGTAGCGTCGAATAATATTGCCTTTTTTCCGATTGGGAATGGCCAGTTGCACTGGGGTGCCAACTTCCATCCCGTTCCTTTCATTGGTTTTAAGGAAAAGACCGCCCAAGCTGATGTTTTTGACTTCTCCAGGGTAGATCTTGCGACCCACTGCGTACTTAACGTATAGGGAACAGGGTTTACGCGGATGTTTGCGGGATTCAATGCCTCTTTCAATAGGCCTGTCCAGCGGGTCGGTATCCAAAAATCGAATGCCATAACCGTAATAAAAAGACGATGTCTTCAATGGTCTACGCCATTTTATAACGGCATGATAGCGTTCGTAAACATCCGGGTCGGGGGCATAGGGTGAATCGGGAATACCCACATTGATATCGGAGCCGGGGGCTAAAAAGTGATCGGTTTCAAAATAAAGCCCGAAGTCGCTGTAGTTGAACATTCGGGCTCCTTGCAACACACCATGTTTGGCATCCTCGAGAGCAATCGGTGCCTGATAATCAAAACGCGTATGATCTCTTTTTTCAGGATTTGAATTCATCAAATCACCTCAGGGGTCTCATAGCACCATGAGATGATAAAAATCAAGTATTTATAGCGATTAGTTTGCTGGTTGTTTGAATTTGTACTTTTCAAGAAGGTCCTGGATGGCTTCTTCAAGAAGATCATTTTGGCGTTTTTCGAGTTGAGCGGCCAGGATCCTGATTTCTTTGATTAAATCAGCATCCAATGTGGTATTATACATCTTTCTTTTAGCCATATTCAATATTTTCAGTTCAGTTTTAAGGGTTTTCTTTCGCAATGCAAACGCATTTTGCGTTTATCGGCTCGCGCGTTCAATCTGTCAGTGATCACAGCGATAGGCATCGGCAGCAGAGCCTACCCGATACTCATACAGCCATACAACATGTGTGGCGCCTAAGTTCGCTGCCCGTTTTAGAATCTCTTCCTGATGTTCTGTCGGACGATAATTGTCTAAAATTCTCCCGGGGTCAGTGTTTGCGGCAAGAGTTGCAATGTGGGCACAACCCTGAACCATGGGCTTTTCTGCAATTTTCACAGCCGGAATCGTTTTAACGCAAGCCACTAAACAGAGGACGCCAATAAGCCAAAGTCCGCTTTTCATAAAATTGACCGATCCTTAAACCAAAAATTCAATCCCATCCAAGTGCTATAAATTGCAGGCTGATTATGTTAATTATTGTAATATAAATAAGCGGTTATGTCAAAATTTCCAGTCATTTTGAATCCTGAAGATTTTAATATTGCATGTAATTATCAATAGTTAAATAGATATAAGGAAAAAATGCGGCCTGCTGACTTAGCGGCTTCAAAGGTTATTAAGTTTGATGTGCAGGGGGCGCAACTGTCGGCATACGTAGAAGTTGGCTACTTCCCAGCCGCGGGCACTGCAGCGTATTATGGGATCGCATGCCTTGGCAAATGGGGTGGAGGGTTGTAATCTGGAGATAGTAAAACCGTATAAAAATAAGTAACACTTTATATGTAAATTAGTAATGTATTAAAATCTTTTTATAAAATTACCAATTAATTCGTGGACTTTTTGAGCACCATGACCCAGCAGGATGCCATGTCGCTCAAAATTAAACAGCACATATTCTTTTTCAGAAGATCCGATCAATTCAAAGATCTTGCGGGATCCTTTGGGCTCAACCACGGGATCACCACTGGACTGGACAACCAAGGTCGGCACCATAATGCGGGCTAATCTCGGCTCTAAATCATCCATGAGTCGATCAATTTCCACTACCCCTGAAATCGGGTTGCGAATATAGTTAATATCGACATTTTCCGGTTTGTTTTCAACAAATTCCTTTTTAGCGGCATGCTGGTGGGTTTTCTGCATGAGACGATTCCAAATGTCCACGGCTGGTGCAAAACGGGCTGAAATATCCCTGAGGCGCATAGGGGCTGAAACGGCGAAAACGCCGATTACGTTATCAACACGATCGGCAAGATCCAGCGCCAATGCTGCGCCGGTCGAAAAACCACCCGCCACCACACGCTCGCAGATATTGCTGATGATGGCGTATCCGCGATCGACCGAAGATCGCCAGTCCAGATATGAACGCATCGCCAGATCTTCCGGAGACGTGCCATGGCCCTTTAACCGCGGCACGTACACCCAAAACCCCAGGCGGCCCAGATACTCGGCCAGTTCTTTAACTTCAAAAGGTGCTGCCATGTAACCATGGGAAAGCATGACGCCCAGCTTACGAGATCGGCCTTTGATCAGAAAGGGCATGCCCACCGATTTCGGTTTTGATTCCCCTTGGATCTTAAAAGCGGCGTAGTCTTTTTCAAATTCCACCACGTTTTCATCCATCAGGTACCGGGCAACTTTGCGGCGAATCCAAAACTGTGGTTGCACAGCGATGCGGCTGACGATACGCTGTAACGGCTTGATGGGCTCGACAGCATTGGCCATTACGTCAATGGGGTTATCAATTCGGGCACGATGAAAATCATAAGCGGATGAAAATTTTGAGGGATCCTTGATAAGCCATCTGCCCTGACGGGAGACGATGCCGGTATCCAGCGCCACTGTCAAAAAATCCTGAAATTTGTGGTAGCGGTCGTCTGTCAGTAAATGCACCTGATCGTCATCGAAACTGCGGTGTAAATGGATATCGGTTTTCTGCGGGATGCGGGTGCAGGCCAGAAAAACGCGTCTGCGAAGATCCTGATCATCAATTTTTTTGGACCGCATCGCTCGCAGCATGGATGCAAACATATGATCGTGATTGACGGTGGTTAAATTGTAAATAGCAGCCATGTACTTTTGCATTAGCCGCAAGGCTTCAATGCGCATACGGGTGCGAGAAGGAATGGCATCATCAAAATTAATTCGTCTTTGCGCTGAAATATCCATATCGATCGGTGAACATTGCAGGCACTCGAATATCTGGATGGGTTCCCCAAAGCGAATATCAATGTCGACCCCGGAAAGCAGCATGGACCCCTCGGTCATCAGTTCTTCGATCAGGCGCTCGGGCAGATCTTCCACCAGGCGCACGGCCAGGCTGCTGAGGATGTTTTCGCGCGCCCGAATCGGATAATAGGTCAGGTTGACCGGAATAATATGGGTATTGCCTTCAATAACCGGTTCCAGATCCTGAATTTGGAACCGCTGCGCCAGATGCGTGACCTCATCAGAATTTTTGGCCTGTAATCTTCTCAGGCGCTGGCGGTAGAATTCGGTTCTCAGTGCCAGTGTAGCTGCACCCGTGTGCGGCGGATGTTTGCCGCCGGCCGCTGAAACCATAAAGCGCCCTTTTTCGATTATTTTCTTGTTTTTGACCATACGGCCTTCCGGAAATATGATCCAGTTGGCCTCCCCGGTCAAAAGGGTTTTCACAATCAAACGATCCCGATCTGCATTTTTAGTGGAAACCGCACCCACCTTTTCAAGATAGGCGCCAAAGGCGCCTTTAAACAACTCATAGGAAGCCAGCGACCAGACCGGAATTTTGGTCAGGCGAAATATAACATAGGGCATTAGGAAAGTTTCAAGGCGCGTGAAATGATTGAGGACAAAAATATTGGACCCGGCAAGGATATTGTTCTCTCCATGATAAGAAATTTGTGCTTTTGAAAGGTTGGTAATCGTTTTGATCGCCAGCCCCGTGGTGCGGTATGCAAATTTGTTGAGCATTCCCTATCCCTTAGGTGTCCATCCTGGTGAATGTATCACATGCGGTGCTAAATGACGTTTGATCTTCATGTGGGCGTTTGGCAGTCGTCCTCATCCTGCCCCTGAGTTCGGTAAATTGGGGGCATCTTCCTTCTACGATCATAGAAGATAATCGATCGAAAATCAATAAATTGGCGCTTGAATTTTGTGCGTTTCCCGGCCCGATATCTGCCTGGCGCAGCAATGTAAAGGCAATGGGAGCCAATTGGATTTTTAGCTGTGATATTAAAAAAGGTGGTTGCCGGCAACCAGTGGCAATTTGGGCGAGGACACGTATTGACAGCTCATGTAAATAGCAATAGCTTATAAAACCTTGCGGAATGTCGCTTTTGTCGCACTTGAACGAATATTATAGGTATGAGCCACCGCGCAGATAATATGCCAACGTTTAAAATCAACACCCTCGGCTGTAAAGTCAATCAGTCCGATTCGGATCAGATTGCAAAAGAACTGCGGGCAAGTGCATGGAAAGCGGCCACCGAAGATGAACCCTCGGAGATGGTCGTCATCAATACCTGCACCGTGACGCAAAAAGCCGCCATGCAATCGCGTCAGGCCGTGCGTCAGGCCATCCGCAGCAATCCCGATGCCCGCATCGTCGTTACCGGTTGCTACGCTCAGACTGAACCAGACGCTCTGGCAAAAATCGGCGGTGTAAAGTATGTCATCGGAAATGCGGACAAACATCGACTGGTCGAACTCATCTCTGCCGATCAGGCCCAAAGCGCCAGCGGGCCCATCACGATCTGTAACCATGTCGGCCGATCTCAGCTGCGTAAGATGGCACCTGAGGCAATGTCCACCAGCCGGACCCGTCCGGTCTTAAAAATACAGGATGGTTGTAATGCAGCCTGCACCTATTGTATCGTGCCGCGGGCCAGAGGTCCCAGCCGCAGTCTACCGCCCAGCGCTGTGATCGCTGGTGTTCAGGCCATGGCAGCGGCCGGATTTCTTGAAATCGTGCTCAGCGGTATTCACCTGGGCCATTACGGGCGCGATTTAACGCCCAGAACCAGCCTCACCGAATTGATCGCTCACATTTTACTGTCAACGGATGTGCGGCGTCTGCGACTCAGCTCAATTGAGCCCCTCGAAATCACCGAAAATTTCATTGAGCAACTGGCACAATCACGGCGCCTATGCCATCACTTTCACATCCCGCTGCAAAGCGGCGACGACCGAATCTTAAAAAAAATGGGGCGTCCTTACACAGTTGATGTTTTCAAGCAGCTTGTTGACCGCATTCACAACCGCATTCCAGATGCGGCCATCGGCGTTGACATCATGGTGGGCTTCCCCGGGGAAACCGACACAGCCTTTAACAACACCTATGAATGCATTCGCAGTCTTCCGGTTAGCTACTTGCATGTCTTTCCGTTTTCCGCTAGACCCGGCACTCCGGCTGTCGGCTATGGCGACAGAGTGCCTTCAGAAGTGATAAAGACAAGATGTAAACGCATGCGCCGGCTTGGAATTATGAAGCGAATGTGCTTCAATCAACACTTCATCGGCCGCACAATACCGATACTGGTTGAAGCCACGCGGCATGCCGCTACCGGATTCATAAAAGGCATCTCATCCAATTATCTGACGGTTTTGATCGATACAGATGAGTCTTTGAGCAATCAGATCCTTTCGGTTAAAATTACCGCCCAGGCTGGAAACAACATGCTGGGGGTCATAAAATAATCGTGCTTTACCGCAACTTGCCGGCATGAACCGGAAGGTGCAACGCTTTTTATAAGGGGCATTTAGTCAACAACAATCAACTTTATACAACCCTTACAAAGGAATAAATGATGGGCAAAAAAATTGATTACCAAGAAGATATTGATCGACCGATTGCGAAATTTGAAACCACTCTGGGTAATTTTGAGGTGGAGCTTTACGCCAAGGAATGCCCGCAAACCGTCTGGAATTTTATTAACCTGGCAGAGGGCCGCCAGGAAACGGATCGTGAAAGCAGATTTTACGACGGACTGACATTTCACCGGGTCATCGATGGTTTCATAATTCAAGGCGGCTGTCCCCAGGGAAACGGCATGGGCGGGCCCGGCTATCAGTTTGCAGATGAATTTGATGCTGGGTTGCGGCATAGCGGCGAAGGTGTTCTTTCGATGGCCAACGCCGGTCCCAATACCAACGGCAGCCAATTTTTCATTACCCTGGCCCCCACACCGCACTTGGACGACCGACACGCCGTTTTCGGAAAGGTGATAAAAGGGATCGATGTCGTCCAAAAAATCGGATCCGTTCAAACCGGACCCAATGACAAGCCATTGGAACCGGTGATCATTCACAGCGTTAAAATTCAACGCTAAGATATTCCAGACACCTGATCCGTGAGATTTGTGTCGGCATGAACATCATTGAAAGGCAAAGCCTTGCGGACGCAATGAAAAGAAACGCAATATTGAACTTGCGCTTTTGGTGTTTATCATAGTGGTGCCGAAGGGGAGACTCGAACTCCCACCCGGATACCCGGACTAGACCCTGAACCTAGCGCGTCTACCAGTTCCGCCACTTCGGCACGCACTGCATTGCCCCTTTCGCGAAAAGGTGCTCAGGGGTTGCTTTAAATATCTTTTTTTACTATGCATGTCAAGGCCGCAATTTGGAGCAATCATCCATTGTTGAGGGCATAAGCGCAACTGTGTAAAATGAAGCTAATTGATCGTCTCGAAAACATTCAGCAACCGTTTGTCAATGCGGTCATCACCATCGGAAATTTCGATGGGGTTCACATTGGCCATCAGGCTTTATTTCACGAGGTCATCGAAAAAGCCGAGGCGATTCGCGGAACCTCAATTGCTATGACGTTCGAACCACACCCCATGCGGGTTCTAAAGCAAAACAACTACCCGCCTCTGATCACTCTGTATGAGCAAAAAAGAGAGCTTATCGAGCGCTCCGGGATCGACGTGCTCATCTGTGTGCCCTTTACCAAAAAATTCGCCGCCCTGTCAGCTGAACAATTTATCAAAGACCTTCTCATTAAAAAGATCGGCATGAAGGCCATTATTGTCGGCGAAGACTATACCTTCGGCAAAAACCGAGAGGGCAATCTAACGGTTTTAAAATCCTATGCCGCCCAGATGGGATACGAAGTTATTGTAGCCAAATGGATCAGGGCAGCCCGCAATATCCCGGATCGCATCAGCAGCACACGCGTCAGAAAACTGGTGATGGCCGGTGAAATTGAAACAGCCCGTAAAATGCTCGGCCGTCATTATCAAATCAGAGGGTTGGTGGTTAAAGGGCGTGACCGCGGCGGCAAATTACTGGGTATTCCCACCGCCAATATTAATCTGCAAGATGAGCTGTGCCCTAAAACCGGAATATACGCCGTTACAGTTGAGTACCGGCAGCGCCGATATAGGGGTGTGGCTAACATCGGCTACAGTCCCACTTTTAACGACAATGAATTTACCGTTGAAGTTCACATATTGGATTTTAACGAAAACATTTATGATCAAAAGATACGCGTCAATTTTATTGAACGCATACGGAATGAAAAAAAATTCAGTGGTATCAATGAACTTAAAAGCCAGATTCATCAGGACATCAAAGCAGCCCGAAAAATTCTGGCAGCATATGAAAAATAAATGCTGACCGATTATGCAGCCGCGCGCGTCAGCGAAGCATGTCGCTTCTATGAAAAATCATTTCATTCTCTCTGCAGCAGCCGGCATTGGGCTTTCGGCAGCAGCTTTATATTTTGCCTTTCGTAACGTTCCAATTGAAGATCTCCTCAAATATCTATCATCCATAAACTACCTTTGGATGATTCCGGCAGTGTTTCTGGTGCTGATCAGCTTTTTTATCCGAGCGCAGCGCTGGCAATTTATCCTGGCGTCAAGCCATAAAATTGGCATCTGGCGTGCCTTCAATCCCATGATGATCGGTTTTATGATCAACTGCATTCTGCCCGGACGACTGGGAGAATTTGCGCGGCCTGCCATTCTGCAGAAAAAAGACAAAGTGCCCTTCGCCACCGGCATTGCGACAGTGGCTGCAGAACGTATATTTGACGTCGCGACTCTGGTAATTTTTGCGGTGATCACCCTAACGGCCATCGATATCAATCCGGATGCGAAAGTCATATTTGGTGATTTGCAGCTCAATCGTGCCACCCTTGAGGTCGTTTTCAGCAGAATAATCCTGATGGGCATTTTATTGATTGCCGCAATGATTGCCGTCAGCATTGCGCCAATCCGTCGCAGCATTCAGCATGTGATTGTGGCCCTGCCGGGCCTGGCCTTCTTTGTCACTGAATCGACCCAAAAAAAGATTTGTGCAAAAGTATGTGAACCGTTCAATCGATTTATTGACAATATTGCCTTGGGATTTACGTTATTAAAGTATCCCCGGAAGATACTGTTGTGTGCCATTTACTCTCTGCTGGTGTGGGTCATAGCTGCGCTTTCATATTATGTGTTTAGTCTTGGGAGCCCGGGGGTGGTATTGTCCTACGTTGAGATGTTTGCTGTCATGGTCATTATTTGCCTTTTTATCGCCCTGCCATCGGTTCCCGGATTCTGGGGACTGTGGGAAGCCGGCGGCGTGTTTGCCATGGCGCTGTTCGGGATTCCATCGGATGTGGCTGCTGGATTTACGCTGGCCAATCATGCCCTGCAGATGTTTCCAGTCATCATCGTTGGACTGGTTTCAGCTTTTATGACCAGCGTCAATATCTGGCAGGTTTCATACGCGAAAAAAACCATCAAATCGCAAACGGGTTGAAAAAGCGCCTATCCTTGTGAGATAATCAAAAAAAGCGCTGGCATCCGTTTCTGGTTATCCGGCGGCGCTTTCATCCGTTTTTAAGATTCGGTTAAATCACTATTATGTCCAAACTTAAAATTCTGACATATCCGGATAATGTATTGCGCAGTCCCACTCGCGAATTGGAAAACATCGATGGGGACGTCCAAAAAATGATCGATCAGATGTCCGAGACCATGTATGCGGCCCCGGGCGTAGGGCTGGCGGCTATCCAGGTCGGCTGGGACCGCAGCGTGCTGATTTACGATGTCTCACCTTCTGAAGATGGAGGCGCTTTACAGGTCCTGATCAACCCGCGCATCATCGAACAGGAAGGCGAGATTCTATCTGAAAACGAAGGCTGCCTGAGTGTTCCCGAGTTCCGTGCGGACGTGAAACGGTAT
>JASFJF010000099.1:0-10972 GCA_050122255.1 Desulfobacterales bacterium | reverse complement strand
TGCGCGGCCTGCCCCGGTGCCGGCTCCTGTTCGGGTATGTTCACCGCCAATACCATGAACAACCTTTCCGAAGCGCTGGGCATGTCGCTGCCGTACAATGGCAGTGCTCCGGCTGTTTTTTCGGAACGAATTTGGCTGGCAAAAGAGACCGGCTACAAAGCAGTCGAGCTGGTCAAAAAGGACTTGAAGCCGCGCGACATCATGACCGCAGACGCCTTTCACAACGCCATTGCGGCCGATATGGCGCTGGGCGGTTCAACCAATACGGCGCTGCACATTCCGGCTTTGGCCTACTATGCCGGTTTGAACTTAACCCTCAGGGATCTGGATCCGTTTACCGCCGAAGTGCCTCATTTAACGTCCATTGCACCCGCTGGCCCGCACCATGTCGTTGATCTGTTCTATGCCGGCGGAATCCCAGCCATTTTAGCCGAGCTGCAAAAAGCCAGACTCATCAAAACAGACCCGCCGACGGTTTACGGCAAATCCGTGGGGGACATGCTTGCCGAAATTAATGCCGGTGTGAAAGATGATGCGGTGATTCGTTCGGTTGAAAAGCCGGTCCACAAAGGAGGCGGCCTGGCCATCCTGTCCGGCAATCTGGCGCCAGACGGTGCCATTGTAAAGCAGGCGGCCGTCGCAGAAGAAATGCTGTCCCATTCGGGTCCGGCCCGCATTTTCGACTCTGAAGAAGATGTCTTTAAGGCCATCATGGGCGGCCAAATAAAAAAAGACGAGGTAATCGTCGTTCGGTATGAGGGGCCCAAGGGCGGCCCCGGCATGCGCGAAATGCTATCGCCCACATCGGCGTTGGCCGGCATGGGAATGGATAAGCAGGTGGCCCTGATCACCGACGGACGCTTCTCAGGTGCCAGCCGGGGGGCCGCCATCGGGCACATTTCTCCGGAAGCCGCCGCCGGCGGTCCCATCGCAGCGCTACGCGACGAGGATATAATTGAAATTGATATCCCCCGAAAACGTCTCAACGTGCAATTAACCGAAGATGAGATTCGCAAACGGATCGCTGCCTTGCCTGAATTTGAGCCAAAGGTCAAAAGCGGCTATCTGGCCCGCTATGCGCAGATGGTGTCCAGTGCGGACATGGGCGCGGTCTTCCAACGATAGAATCGATTTCAAAACACATCTTTTGGCCATATGGCCTATGTTATGACTTTAAGTCACTGGAAAACGTGCGGGCCATGGTCGCCGCTACTGTCGGTTAACCGGTTGCCCCGTTTCGCCTGTTTAGCCCGTTGGCCCGTTAAAAATGGAACGGCCAATTTAATGCTTAAAGGATACTAAAAATTTAAACTAAAACTGGATTAAAGCGGCAGAATTTTTTCGAGGGTCCCGCCTTGCGGCGGGATTTCACATCCTGATTGTTAAGATTCTAAAGTTCAACAAGGCTCGTGCCGAGTTACTAGCAATAAAAATTCTAATTTAAATGGGAATGGGGGCAGGTTGTATCCACCGGTTACTGCAGCCTTCATAAAACCATTTATCCGGAAAACCACGGCGACGCGTGTAGGTCGGATTTTCAGCCCAATCCATCAGTTGCTCATAAGCCTGTTGAACCCGCAGGAAAACGGCAGCATCGCCCCCCTGATCGGGATGATGGGTTTTGGCCTGCTGCCGGTAGGCGCTTTTAATGATTCTTTGCAATTCAGGTGAATCCAGGTCTGCACGGCCCAGCTTAAGAAAGGTCAATGACTTGGCCATACGTGCCGGTTCTACAATTTCATATGGTTTGATTGATGTAGAGTCGGCATTTTGATTCTTGGCTTTTTCCAAAACATGCTGCGTGGCAATATAGCGTTTGTTGGTCCGGCGTTTTTCAGCCCACCAGGCCCTCCCCAACACATTGGACAATGTTGTGAAATCATCAACCGGTTTTCTCCCGGCACTGCGCGGAAATAGAAAACTGAAAATATTCTTTGTTCCGTAAGGCAGCACATCCAGAAAAATAAGGGAAGTCGTAAAATAGAAGGTTGCATACTTGGTGCTGAGCGCTCTTAATAGGCCCGTGCGCATGTTCAAACTGTAGCGCAGTTTCTGGCGGCAATCGATGGAGCAGTATTTTCGTCTACCCATGTTCTCGTCAGTGCCGCAGGATAAGCAGCGGTTATGCGTATGGGCATATGAAAGAATAGGATCTTTATCGGGGTTTGTTTTCATATCTAAAGCGCTTACCATGCAATATGAGACTTTCGTGTGCACCATACATTTTAATTTCTTAAAGGTCAAAGCACAACCTTACAGGATTGCGCATTTCCAATAAATATCATTGCAGATGCCGTAAGGCCGCAAATTAAGCTTGCCGTTAAGACTTTTATTTTGTAAAAATAGGTGTTTAATTTGATTATCCGGGTCGGCCCCGCCAAAGACAGGCTTCTACAATATTTTAAGCCCGAGATTGCACGGGGCCTTGTGTGCTTATAAATTTTGATTCAAAATTCGAGGATTACTTGGGTTTTGCACAAGTCGGAGGCATTCGGAAATGATGCAACAGAATTCATTTTTACGAATCGCGTGTCTACTGGTGGTTACATTCGCGCTTGCGGCCTGCGGCGGCCGGCAACTGGAAGTTCAATCCATTCCAAAATCAGAGCATCCGCAGGAACGGGTCAACAAACTGGACAGTGAGATTGCCATGGCCCGCAACGAAAAAATAAATGTTCTGGCACCCACCTGGTTTGCCGAGGCGGAATCTTCGCTCAATGAAGCCAAAAGACTTCTGGACGAAGGGGCTGAGCTTTCAAAGATTTTTGAAAACATCGCCACCGGCCAGGCCCAGCTCGACCGGGCCCGAGAAATTGCAAAAGTTTCTAAAGCCACACTGCCTGAAGTGATTGAAGCGCGCAAACTGGCCCGCAAGGCCGGGGCGGCCGGGCTCGGTAAGGATTACACAGACGTTGAGGAAGAATTTTTAGAGCTCACGCATGCTATTGAAAAGGAAAATCTGGGCTATGCTCAACGAAACCAGGCCAAAGTGGCCGAAAATTTCCGCCAGCTGGAAATAAGAGCCATAAAAGTGAGCACCATCGGTCAGGTGCGCAACCTGCTGCGAGCGGCCGAAAAACAAAAAACCGATAAAATTGCACCGGCGTCTTACAAGGCTGCTAAGAACAAATTTACAGAGGCCGATTCATTTATCACCGAAAACCCTTACCGGAAAGAACAGATGAGCGCGTTGGCCAACGAAGCCCTTTTTCTGGCGCGCCGCCATATGGAAATCGCCAAGGAATCCATCAAACTCCAGCAGATGACACCCGAGCAAATTGCCCTCAACATGGAAAATGTGCTTTACAAAACATCCAGCCAGCTGGCGGCACCCGATATGCGGGATCAGTCTTTTGAACAGCAACTGGATAATATAATGGCAACCATTGCCGCCCAACAGGCAGATCGGGATTTTACAACCAAAAAGATCAAAGAACAGCAGCTGGAGATCACTGACCTGCGGCAAAAGACCACTTCACTGGCAGGCCAGAGCCAACAACAAAAGGAGCGCTTGACAGCCCAAAAACAGCTCGACCAGATGTTCAGCGAAGTCAGGGGCTATTTTGAACCCCATGAAGCAGAGGTATACAAAAGAGAAAATCAGCTCATAATCCGCTTGAAAACCATAGCGTTCCCCGTGGGCAAGTCGGTGATCATGCCGCAGAATTATGCCTTGCTCAGCAAAGTCCAGCGGGCCATACGGGCTTTTGGCGAGCCGGATGTCATCATCGGCGGCCATACCGACAGCACAGGACCTGAACCGATAAATGAACATTTGTCTCAGCAACGGGCAGAGGCAGTCCGTCAATATCTCGTCGCCAACGGCATTTTGCCGTTTGATAAGATCATCTCGGTCGGATATGGCTCCATGCGTCCGCTGGCTTCGAATTCAACCGAAAAGGGCCGCGCCATGAACCGCCGCATAGATGTCACCATTTCACCCAACCTGACAACAACTCGCTGAAGCAAAGGCTGCCATCATCCCGTTTCGGTATAAACAGGGGAGGAGAAAACCCTGACCCGCATCACGGTCGCGACCTGGAACCGCATGCGGGTTGTCTTTTGTTAGAATGTTGTCGTTTTGATCTATATCAATGACCTCCCCCATCACATTCATTTATGCTGGTTTATCTCAAATATACAGTCATAACTTATAGGAGACTGCTATGAAACAGCTCAATCTTTACGCGGAAAATGATTTTTCTGAAAAGGCGTTTAAAAAACTTTTGGTGCATGACTCACCCTATTTCAAAATTCTCAATTTCAATTTTCAGCCCGGGCAGGAGTTGCCGGTTCACAGCCACGACATAGAAGGCCAGCTCAGCCTGGTTGTTCTGGAAGGCGAAGGTGAGTTTTTAGGTGAGGGGGAAGCGACAATGCCGGCTAAACCGGGAGATGTCGTCATTAGTGATATTGCCGAGCCTCATGGCCTGCGGGCCAAAACCAATCTCAGGCTGCTGGTCACCATCGCACCACCGATTTAGGCCACATTGTCTCCAAAGTAATTCGGCCTTAAATTTTAAAATTATCGAGAACGAGGACCAGCCGCGGGAAGTTAGCTGAACAGTCAATTCGTCCTCGTCCGTGATGCTGTATGGGTCAAGAGCCTCCGCCTGACAGTGGGATTTCACTTCTGTTCTGAAATACATAAAGGTGTTCAACAAAGCTTGATTTAAATTAGAATTGTAAATGTTCTCCCATAAAAAATTAACCTGGTGTTTAAACCGTTAGATTTTGTTCGAGAGCAAGGCAGGAGGAGGAGAAGGAACGCAGCGTATATTTAGTACGTAAGTGAACTTCGATGACGACCAACACAGCTCTCGGTCAAAAGATGATGGTTTAAACACCAGGTTAGACCTGGTTTTTTTGGACAATAGGTATGCTGAGCTCTTGTGCCGGATGCAGCGCGCTAAAATCCAAATGGGCATTGTATTTTTTGATCAACCAGAGTGGAACATCAAATTTCTCTTTTGAAATCGTCCAGATGCTGTCGCCTCTTCGAACCGTATAGGTTTCGACCTTTTCAATCCGAAAAGAAGCGAAAAAATCTTCTGCCAGTTTCTTATGGAATTCAAATCGTTTTTCTTCAAAATCATCTTTCGTAACCCGCCGCAAAGGGATTTTGAGGGACTGGTTGATTCGTAGGGGTCTTCCAAACCGCAGGCCGTTCAACCGTCGGAGCTCACTGGCAGAAACCTGCAACCATTCGGCATAATGTCCCAGTGTTTCTTCAACCTCGACTTGAATACGGCCAATGGAACGTCCCTTATTTGTTCTGATGCGCTTAATGGCCAGCTGGCCCTGAACCATATCAGCGTTTACAATTGACTCAGGGGGAAGTTGCGGTTTTTGTGCGGTTTCGAGTCTTTTGGACTGCATTTTCATCAGCGCGGCTTCAAGCATCCGGTTTGATTCAATCGTGTCAAAATCTGAGCCGGAAACCAACTGCGGCGGCTGCGGTTCCGGCACGCCTATTTGCGCGATGGACACTTCAGGCTGGGGGCTGGGTTTTTCGTTTTGCTGTTTGGCCGCAACTATTGTTGATGGTTCAGTTGCTTTGGGCCTGGCATTTTTGATTTGAACGGCCGCCAGGCGAGGAGATTTGGCCCCTTTGGCTTTCGCAGCTGCCAGTCGATCTGACTTGTCTCTTGGCAGGGGGATTCGCAAATTTTGATCGATGTAGATGGTGGCCTGCGCATCTAAGTTATTGGCTGCAATCAGATCATTCAATTTTACCCCATGGTTGCGGGCGATTACTCCAGCTGTGTCGCCTTTGCGCACAATATAAATGCGGCTGCGCTTCTGGTAATTTTTATAAATTTTTGGTGCCAGCTCGGCCATCATCTGCGGCCAGTCCCGATTGTCCCGGGTCGGCAGTTTCAAATGAAAACCGCGGGGAACATGTTTTTGGCCATTGAGCACGGGTCTTCGCAGGGCCGGGTTCAGGTCGCGCAGCACCGCCAGTTTCAAATTGAGGTGCCGGGATATTTCCGGCAAAGAAACATAACCGGCGAGCACAACTTCTTCTGCTTGCACGGGTTCATCGAGTATCAGCTTGCCGAAATATTTCTGATAATCATGGGCAACCTGCCTGGCTGCCAGAAACTCAGAGTAAAAATTACGCGATGCAAATTTAAAAATGCGACTTCGGTATTCCTTGAATATGGTTTCATAATCCCCTTTGCGCCTTTTGGCTCGCAGCATGCCGGCAACACCGTGATTATAGGCGGTTATGGCCATCGGCCAGTTGCGCAATTTCTTAAAATTCTGTCTCAGCAGCCGCGCAGCCGCACGGGTTGAAATAATTGGATCCCTGCGTTCGTCGATGGCGTAGCTGACCGTCATAAAGTGCTTACCGGTCGAGCGGGTAAATTGCCACATACCGGCCGCACCGAATTTACTATATGCTTTGGGGTTGAAAGATGATTCAACGTGCGGCAGATACACTAAATCTTCGGGCAAACCAGCATCGCGAAAGATCTGTTTCATTTCGGCCAGGTAAGCACCAGATCGAATGATACCCTGGCGGAAAGGGTCGTTCTGACCGACTTGGCAGCGCAAATTTCGCATCGCATTCCGAAAGTCAACAGGCCTGGCCTGACGTCCGAACAAAGCAGCAACGCGTTGCTCTTGTGAATCACTGGGCGCTTTTCCCTGAGCAAGCTTGGCCAGGATGCGCTTGTATTTCTTTTTGACTTTTTTTATGCGCTGTTTGTTAATTTTGCGACTGCCGTGGCGATTGCGGTCTTTGAGATCAATGATCTCGTAGATGATCGCCAGATTTTTTTTGTCGTGAATAACCCCCTGAGTCGTTGAATATTCAGTATATATTTTTTTCCAGAAGTTTACATTCGGACGAATGCTGTCGTAGACTGGAAATTGGGCATCAGCGCCGATGGCCCAGGCCGGCAGGTCCCCCAATAGCATCCAGAATATGGCCATTGTAAAAATAACGATGTTGTAGCGGTAATTTTTCATGAGCTCAACGCATTTGGGGCCATTAAGGCCCCGACTTGTAATTGGCATTTGCACCTGCCAGATGAACCTCCGCCGGCGATAATCCTCGGAGCCAGCGCAATCGATACATATGAAGCAAAATCCAAGCCAAATCCCATAAAAATTCACAAACACTAATATTCCATATAGTTATACTAATTCATAGATCGCGCCTCGGTATTAAATGCGAAAATATTTTGACAAAATTTAGCAAATTCTGCCCCAATTGCGCTGCCGGTTTTGCCCGGCAGCAGGTTTTAAAAATGGGAGAAATTAGGGCTAGTGATAAAAGGGGATTAGAGGGGCAAGATTGTTACATCCAGATTATAGAGATGTAATCAAATGTCCCCTATTTTCGATAGCAAGGGTTTTGTGGCAGGCCCTGGCTTAAATGTCCTGCAAGTAACGGCCAGGATCATGCATAAAGCGCTTATATACTTTGAAATGCTCAGTTTCTTCATAACCGATGGGCTCCAGTGCTGATGCACTAAAGTTGTATATAACGGCTGCCGGGCAGGCTAAAAGAATGGGTGAATGGGTGGCAATGATAAATTGGGCATGACCGGAATGCGCCATTTTAGCAATCAGTTTTAACAAATCGATTTGTGTTGCCGGAGATAAAGCCGTTTCCGGTTCGTCCAGCAGATAAAGACCTTTGATCTTAAAACGGGATTTGAAAAAAGACATCAAAGATTGCCCGTGAGATTGAATCATCAGGGATTTACCACCGAAATAATCCAGCAGCCCGGGGTCCATGGTGGCCCATTCATCAAGTATCTGGGCAAAATTATTAAATATTTCCGAGGCAAAATATGAACCCGGCACCGTGTCTTGGGCCCACGCAACTTCAATGCCTCTGTAAAGTTGGGTCTCGTATGGATTATATTGAAAGCGGGCCCTGCGCTCGCCCTGCCAGATATAAATACCGCAGCGATGGCTGATGGCCTGCAGCAGCGTGGATTTTCCGGTGCCGTTTTCACCCACAAAAAAGGTCACCGGGTTATGGACGTCCACGGTCTGGGGGTGTTTAAAGATTTCCAGATTAAAGGGATAATGCTCGCCTGTTGGGAATTTGTCCGGCACAATACGAACCTGCTGAAGATGCATGCGTGCTTCTCCTGTATCCGATAGAGATGACATAACAGAGCCTACCACCATTTCAAGTTTGCAGGTAAAAATCAAGTCATGATGATATGCAACCGCTGGGGCAAGATCCATGGCTCTGCAAAGGCGTAGTTAACCATTCCCGTAAGCGCCCTTGCCGGTGGAATTGTTATTTCTCGATGACGGCTAGCGATAAGTATCCTGGACGGACGGACGAAAATCGCAACTGATCAGCTGTGCGCCCGGCGAAAATATTTCCATCCAACCTGAATCGCCACAATAAGCATTATTTTTATTGACTAAACTGCCACAATGTAACAAAATTTCATCTTTGTGTCTCTATTTTTGGAATGGCTAAGAAAATTAGCACCACAAAGGCACCAAGACGCTAAGAAAAAATCAATCAAAATAGCATTCGCTTGCTTGGTGATTTTGGGTCTGTGTGGCTATCGTTGACCATTTATTCTAAATACCGACATCCGAGAAAAACATGTCTTCTGAAACCTGGCTGACAAAATTAAAAGATTATTTTACAGGATATGAAGGTGCCATCATCGCTTATAGCGGCGGGGTGGACAGCGCTCTGTTAGCATATGTTGCGCACCTGACGCTACAAAAAAAGATGCTGGCCGTCCTGGCAGACAGCCCATCGCTGGCGCGCCGGGAATACCGGCATGCGCTGGACTTTGCCAAAGACCATGACATTCCGCTTCACATTATTGAAACCCAGGAAATGCAAAATCCCGCTTACGGGGCCAACCAGGGAGACCGCTGCTATCATTGCAAAAAAGCACTTTTTAAAAGAATCGAAGAACTGCGCCGACAACCGGGCAACCCCCTCAGCAACCAGTCCTGGCCAGTATTTTATGGCGCCAATGTCGATGATCTGGGAGATTACCGACCAGGCAAAAGGGCCGCTGACGAGTCCGCCATTTTAGCACCGTATGTCGAATTAAAAATAGATAAAAACCGAATTCGAAGCATCTGTGCCACCTTGGGCCTTGAGGTGGCCGACAAACCGGCTATGCCGTGTTTGGCGAGCCGGATTGCGTACGGTCAGGAGGTCAATATGGAAAAGCTCAAACAGGTTGAGGCAGCAGAAAATTTTTTAAGCGATCTGGGCTTTGGGATGTTACGTGTGCGGCACCATGGCGATACCGCCAGGATCGAAATCCCGCCGGAGGATTTCAGCATGGCTCTGCGACATCGCACACCCATCAGCAAAAAGTTGCACGAACTGGGATTTTTATATGTCTCTATGGATCTGGACGGCTTTAAAAGCGGCTCGCTTAATGCCGCCCTCCGGAAAAAATAAAAATAAAATGAAACCAAAAGTGGCTGTAGGACTGAGCGGTGGTGTGGATTCCTCTGTAGCTGCAGCGTTGCTGCAAAAACAAGGGTATACCGTTTGCGGGATCACCATGGAAATTTATGATGATGCTCTTGGTTTTGATGAATCCGCCAGGCATGCCTGTTACGGTCCCGGTGAAAGAGAAGATGTCGAATCGGCGGCCGCTATCTGTCAGAAACTCGAGATACCGTTTCACACCATCGATCTGCGTCAAGAATATCAGAATCATGTCATCCAGTATTTCAGAAACGAATACCTGGAGGGTAAAACACCAAATCCCTGTGTGGTATGTAACCAGAAACTCAAGTTTGGCTTTCTGCTGGTAAAGACCCGGCAGGCGGGTCTGGAATTTGATTATTTTGCCACCGGTCATTATGCCCGCATCGAAAATGTCAGCAACCGGTTCTTGTTGAAACGGGCTGCCGACAGCGCCAAAGATCAAACCTATTTTCTTTACGGCCTTACACAGCAACAATTAGCCCGCACCCTTTTGCCGCTGGGGGCTTATACCAAGCAGCAGGTCCGGGACATTGCTGACGCATTGGGGCTTCAAACTGCTGATCGCGATGAAAGCCAGGATTTCATAGACGGCGGGGATTATTCGATTCTTTTTGATCAAAAAGAGATTAAAGCCGGCGACATCGTAGATGAAGCGGGCCGAGTCCTTGGGAAACATCGCGGTATAATTCATTATACCGTTGGCCAGCGCCGCGGCCTTGGCATTGCCGCCCGGCAGCCGCTATACGTGCATCGCATCGATGCCGCTCACAATCGCATTATCGTCAGCAACCAAGAAAATCGTTCCAGGGGCCTTATGGCCACGGATTTAAATCTCATTGGTGTTGATCGCATCGAACAACCACTGGACAACGTTCAGGTCAAGATTCGCCTGCGACACAAGGCGGCTGATGCCACGGTTTACCCAGCCGAGGGCCATAAAACCAAAATTCTGTTTAAAACGCCTCAAATGTCGGTAACACCAGGGCAGTCGGCCGTCATTTACAAGGGCGACACGGTACTGGGCGGCGGTATCATCTGTGCTGCGCTGTGAGCTGTTCCGGTATCTTTTTTGTTGACACAACTGCCACATTGTATCAAATTAAAATCTGAATTTTGCACAAGCCTTACTAAATCCCCTGCGGGAGCCACCAAGCGGCATTCGACAGGGCGGCTGCATCCCCATTAATTTCATGCAAAATTCAGGTCTTATCTGGTGTCGCGGATATCATCACGAAATCAGGATCGAGGACGGACATTATGGAAAAAGCAGAATTCAAGAAATTCAGGAAAAAATTTAATAAAACCCAGGCCCAAATGGCCCAGCTGCTGGGCATATCGCTCAAGGCGGTGCACAGCTATGAACAGGGATGGCGCAAAGTGCCGCCGGCTGTTGAACGCCAGATGTATTTTTTAGCGGTCAAGCAAAATACCAAAAAGGGCAAGACGAAAGCATGCTGGCAGATTAAAAAATGCAGCCCGGAACTTAAAGTCAAATGCCCGGCCTGGGAGTTTGGCGCCGGT
>JASFJF010000098.1:0-10978 GCA_050122255.1 Desulfobacterales bacterium | reverse complement strand
TGATTTGAGTACGGGTCTGGCGGCATCCTGCTCGAAGCCATCTTCTGCAATAAATCCGGATGCCTCACCCCGGCAGTTGCAGGCCATTGCTAGGGCAAGGGCAGCTGCTTGTTTGCCCACTCCTGCTGTGCCAGTGAAAAGAAGCGCGTGCGGAAGAGTCCGGTTCTTTAGGAGGGCGGTTAATATTCTAATGGGTCGTTCTTGATTTATGAGCAAATCAAACCCAGACACAATTTCAATAATCTACCCGTTCCTTCAGCTCTTTTCCTGATTTGAAAAAAGGAAGTTTTTTCGGCTTAATCGTAACTTGTTCACCGGTTTTTGGATTTCGGCCGGTGTAGCTTTTGTAGTCCTTTACAAAAAAGCTGCACAGACCCCGAATTTCAACCCGTTCTCCCCTTGCCATGGCATCCGCCATGTTATCGAAGAAAATCTGTACGACCTTTGCGGCTTCAGCTTTCGATATATTGGCCTCTGTTTTCAAGGCGGAGATGAGTTCCAACTTATTCATAGAACCTCCTTTTTCAAAATTCGGATCTGCAATAACATTTTGAAATGTATATGCTAAAACTGAATTCGATGTCAAGCGGTTATGTTAATATTCTCGGCACGATTTCAATGTCATCTTCATTAACTTCCACTCCGGCGTACTGTCCGAGGGCTTCAATGTTGACAATCACGCGACCTTTTCCGCCATAGCGGATGAAGGTTCCGGTAACGCCCGCAAATGGACCATGCACCACCAAAACCCTATCCCCTTTTTTTAACTGATTGCCGGTAGTGATCGGATGCTCAGTGCTGACCATTATTTTCAAGGATTCGATGGTTTCATCCGGCACCGGTACCGGCCCCTGCTTGCTGCCGATCAATCGAACAGCGCCGGCGGTTTTGACGATTTCAAGGTGTGACTGGGGGGCCAAATCGGTCTTTACGAACACATAACCGGGAAAAAGGGGGACGCGAATCATGGCTTTGCGATCACGACGCTTGCTCCGGACGGTAACTTTCGGTAAAAACACTTCGATGGATTTTTTCCCGAGACCCTCATTGACAACATTTTCAAATCGGCTTTTGGTATGCAACACATACCATAGATATTCCAATCGTTTGTCTTTCATCACTTTTGTCCTGCGGGTATGGTTCTCAACAGGCCTGCCTGCGCCTCGAGGTCGCCGTCCCTGATGCTGTTGTCTGTGAGGGGAAGAACTTGCAATAATGGAAAATCGAGAACTTAGCAAATATTTTTTGCATGTTGTCCATTTCGCAAACCCATCGGGTCTAATAGCCGACTTCTCCCAGTCCGATCAATTCAATTTTAAACCCCACTTTCCAGTCATTGGGTTCGTTGATATACTTAAAGTCAAAAGACCAGCACTGAGATGTATACGTAAATCCGACACCGGTTCTGATTCGCTGCTGGGTTTCAAAGTTGTATTTATTTTCAGCGTTGACCGAAAGGCCATCAATCAACTCAACCTTAATTTTACCGTAAATTGACTGGATATCTTCATCGACTTCAGTTTCTTTGGTCTTTTGTTCGTAGCGGTAGTCTACATATAGTTCATCGCCCCGGCTGTCGCTCAGCGATCCCCGTATGTTGTGGGACAAAAATTTGTTATCATAAACCGAATAACTGGCGTCGGCATCGATCCAGACATATTTTCCCGGAAAGAGGTCGAGTCGTGCAAAGAGCGGCGCAAACGGTTGCTTTGATTTTTCGAAGTCATAGCTGTGCGTAATTTGAAGGCGCAACAGATCATTATACAAAAAATCGCCGATGGACTGGCGCAGACCGCCACGCTCGATGGGCAGCGAGGGTCTCAGCTGTTCGGCTACGGCCATTTTTGATTTGGAGGTCAATGTATTAATCAAGCTATAAGTGATTTTGTTGGTTTCATCGATACGGTCGATCGTATCAAAACGGGGCAGGTCGCGCTGTCTGGATTTGGATATAATGTCATGTGTAATCTGCGGCCGAAGGCGGTGCTTAATTTTTTCAAACAGCTGTCCTTTAAAGGTGTAGACCTTCTCGATTTCACTAAAAAGGTCCAAACGGGTATCAAAAAGTTCGCGGTGGGACCAGCGGTCCGCATCCGGTTGATCTTCGAAATTATTCTTGTCCAGGCGGTAAAGCGTCTGTCGGTAGCCGGCCGAGGGCTCGATCGTCAGGTAGTTTTGAATCCGAAACGGAAGATAGAGTCTGGGTTGCAGATCGAGCCGTTGCCCCCGGCTGCCGGTGTCACGCCAAAAATAGTTGTACTGTGAGGTGAAATCAAAATAAACCGGGGACGTCATAATTTTCTGCTTGGCGCCATCGAAACTGAGCAGCGGCAATTGTTGCAGGGTGTTGCTGGTATTGATATTGCGTCGCGTATCGTCATTCCAGCGGGGCTCAAGGTTGAGGCTGAATTTGGGCCACAGACGATTCAAATTCAATCGATTGGTCCGAATGGGATCGTTATCGTCATCCAGCTGACGGTTGAACGCTTTGCGAAAATAGTCATTGGTATCTTCGTAACCCATGTGCCCATCGCGGAACTCCCGCAGATAGTCTTGGTCTTTGACAATATCCAGATCCCATTTGGCCGAAAAACCGAAAGCGACGGGTTGATGATGGCTCATGCGGAACCAATAGCGATTATCATTGGTGCGCAAGACATCTTCACCGGCGTCGCGATATCCATAGTCGTTGCTGGAGTTGCCGCCATCGTCGGTTTTGTCATCGCGGAGACCATCCAGCATCAAGGCGCCTTTGGAGCGTTCGTTCAGATAATAACGAAATTCAGCACCGGGTTTTATGCCGCGATTGGACATGTAGTGGGCGTAAAAGGTCGCATCCATACTATCTGATATGGCCCAGAAAAAGGGTTGGTTATATTGATAGCCCAGACGCCCCGACTCGCCGAACTCGGGTATCAAAAAGCCGCTCTGACGGTTTTCTCTGGCCGGGTAATAAAATAAAGGTGTGTAGAGAACCGGCAGGTTTCGGGCCCGTATGACGGCGTGCCTTGCCGTGCCGGCACCTTCCTCCTTGATTTTAACGTTGCGCGCGCTAATTTTCCAGCTCGGCTTCGGCCCATCGCAAGTCGTCAGGGTGGCGTTATCTATTTGATAGGTTTTTATACCGGTTTTTTCGATTTTTTCGGCTGTGATATGGAAATTATTTTCCTTCAAAAATAAATAGGCATTTTCGACAAAGCCCCTCTGGTTTTCAAGATCGATCTCCATGTAGTTGCCCGAAAGAATATCCTGGCCAACAGTTAGCACCACGTTACCGCGGGCAAATGCCCGCCGGGTCTTATGATCGTACTGAATAAAATCAGCCGTCAGACGGGTATCGTCCCTGGATATCTGGACATTCCCGCGGGCGACATACTGGTCCAGCTGGCGGTCATAGGCCACCTCATCGGCGAGGAGCTCCCACGGTTGCTGGCTGTCATCTTTTAGAACCTGATCAGGTTCCAATTTTAAAATCTGGGCTGGCAGCGGTAGCGGTCCTGCGATACAAGCTAAAAGCATGCAGCCCATAAAAGCTGTCAAGAAGCGCCTTTTTGAAAAGAAAATCGGATGCAAGTGATTCAACCGTCTTAGCTGAAACTTGAATATAATTGGGATTTGGGATATAGATCCTCAACGTTTAAATATGTCAAGATATTGTTGGAAAGTCAATCGGGTGCTTAACCGTCAATTTTCTACATAATAATGAATATTTTATTGACCAACGATGATGGAATTTATGCTCCGGGATTGGCAGCCCTATATACCCACCTGGCGCCTAAGCATCGCGTGGCTGTCATTGCCCCGGAGCGAG
The DNA here is from genome assembly GCA_050122255.1 of Desulfobacterales bacterium. Classification (GTDB taxonomy): domain Bacteria; phylum Desulfobacterota; class Desulfobacteria; order Desulfobacterales; family JAHEIW01; genus JAHEIW01. Next base: position 7,167 of record JASFJF010000098.1, on the reverse strand, counting down.
AACAAAGTGCCGTTGGCCACGGTATTACCTTGAATGAACCATTGCGCGCGACCAAAGTTTCGATTCCGAACGCATTTGATGGCTATGCTGTCTCCGGAACGCCGGCCGATTGCATCAAATTCGGTATGCTGGAAATTTTGAGAATCAAACCGGATCTGGTGATATCCGGTATTAACCCGGGTGCAAATGTGGGCGTCAACATTAACTATTCCGGAACGGTTGCTGCCGCCAAAGAGGCAACCCTTTATGGTATCCTGGCCATCGCCGTGTCTATTCACAGTCGTCAGGTTGAATCTTATGATGCGGCGGCTGCGTTCATTGCACAATTGGCCCAGGATATACATGCCCATGGGTTGCCGGCCGGCACCTTTTTAAATGTCAATATTCCAAACCGACCTCTGGCAGAAATTGCCGGGGTGCAATTCAGCCGGTTGGATATGGACTTCTTTCCGGAATACATTGATAAAAGAATAGATCCGCGCAATCGTACCTATTACTGGCAGGGGTGTGATTCTCTGCCTCAGGACAAGTCCATTGAAATAGACGGCTCGGCCCTGTGCAAAGATTTCATTTCGATCACACCGATTAAATGTGATCAGACCGATTACGGCGTGCTTGAAAATTTGAAAAAGGGCAAAATCTTAAAGCAGCATAAAAATTAGAGCTTATAGCGCTTGTCATGCATATGTTCCAACTAATCTGAATTTATGATAAACTTGGCAATCGCGCTGGTCACTTAACCAAAAGCTGTGAATCCCATGTTCATCACCCTAGAAGGCATCGAGGGATCGGGCAAAACGACTCAGATCGATCGGCTGGCTGAATATTTCAATGACCGCGGTATGGAATGTGTGACGACGCGTCAACCGGGCGGGACCGTCATCGGTGAAAATATACGTTCGATTTTACTGAACCCGGAAAACCATGCCCTCGAGCCGATGACCGAACTGCTGCTTTACCTGGCGGATCGCGCCCAGCATATCAATGAGATTATCAGGCCCGCTCTGGCGGACGGCAAAACGATCATTTGCGATCGATATTTTGATGCGACTATTGTCTATCAGGGATTTGCCAGAGGATTGAGTGTTGATTTACTGTTGGAGCTGCACCGGATCCTGTTTAAAAATCTAAAGCCGGACGTTACCCTCTTGCTGGATCTTACCCCGCAACAGGGATTGGAAAGGGCCTGGCAGCAGTTAAACTGCGGCCAGCGGGTGGGACGTGAAAGCCGCTTTGAAAATGAGGCCCTGGCCTTTCACGAAAAAGTTAGGGCGGGCTACCTCGAGCTGGCAAAGTTTGAACCGCAGCGCTTTATTATAATAGATGCCGGCCGCAGCGCGGATCGTGTTTTTGATGAGATCCGCAAGATACTCAAGCCTTTGCTCAATTAGTTTATCAATGAGCGTTGCTTTGTGGTAGCAACAAAAGAACACAAGTGACAAGAATATGATCCTAAATTGAATTTGAGCGCTTGTTGAGATTCTAAACGCTCAATTAGGATGAATTTGAGTGACCCTATGGGCATTTCCATCCTGGATGCCATCGGCAATACGCCCCTGGTTGAAATCCAAAAGCTAAATCCAAACCCCGGCGTACAGATGTTCGCCAAGCTTGAATATTTTAATCCCGGTGGCTCGATTAAGGATCGTGCCGCGCTCTGGATGATAGAGGCGGCTGAACGTTCAGGGGAGCTGTCACCCCAGAAAACGGTCATTGAGCCTACCAGCGGCAACACTGGTATCGGCCTGGCATTGGTTTGCACCGTTAAAGGATACCGCTTGCTGCTGGTCATGTCTGATGCCGTCAGCATCGAACGCCAGAAGATCCTGAAAGCCCGGGGTGCTGACATTCTTTTAACCCCCGGCCATCTTGGCACCGATGGAGCTATTGAAGAGGCCTATCGTCTGGCGCGCGAAAATCCTGACACCTATTTTCTGCCCGATCAATTTAACAATGAAGCCAACTGGCTGGCGCATTACCACGGCACGGCAGAGGAGATTTGGCAACAAACCAACGGTCGCATTACCGCATTTGTCGCCACGCTGGGCACAACCGGCACCTTAATGGGTGCTTCTAAAAAATTAAAGACATATGATCCCGGCATACAGATCATTGGTATTGAACCTTATCTGGGGCATAAAATTCAGGGATTGAAAAACATGAAGGAGGCCTATTGCCCTGAAATTTTTGAAAAGCAACGTCTAGATCAAAAGCTTAACGTCGACGATGAAACGGCATTTGAAATGGCACGTCGGCTGGCCAGGGAAGAAGGCCTGTTTGTCGGGATGAGCAGCGGTGCGGCCATGGCCGGTGCCTGCAGGGTTGCCGAGAATATGACCGACGGTACCCTGGTCGTCATATTCCCGGATAGCGGCGAACGCTATTTGAGCACGTCACTTTTTGCCGTGCAGGAAGAAATATCCCTGAAATTATTTAACGCCTTCAGCCGCAAAAAGGAGGTTTTTGAACCACAGGTTCCCGGCAAGGTGCAGGTATATTCCTGCGGCCCAACCGCTCATGCCCGTGCACATCTCGGTGAAATGCGGCGCATCGTGTTTGCCGATTTATTATGTCGCTACCTGGAGTTCCGCGGGTATGCAGTCCATCATTTAACCGACATCAATGATCTCGATGATAAAGCCATCAGCGGATCTGAAAAGCTGGGTGTCGATCTGAGCGAATTTACCGAAGCCAATATTGCTCAATTCAAGGAGGACCTGGCTGTTTTAGAGGTCACCCCTGCCAATGTATATGCGCAGTCAAGCAAGCATATAGAAGACATGGTGGCGCTGGGCGAAAAATTGGTACAAAAGGGCATTGCCTATGAGAAGTTGCGCTCACTGTACTTTGACATTTCGCGATTGGATGGTTATGGGCAACTTTCAGGGGTTGATATTAATAAAATAAGGGTCGGCGCCACGGTCGATCTTGATGACTATGAAAAGTTAAATCCGCGTGATTTTACGCTTTTTAAGCGCTCCCGGCTGTCCGAGTTAAAGCGGGGTATTTTTGTCAAAACCCAATGGGGAAATGCGCGACCCTCCTGGCATATCAAATCAGCGGCCATTTCGCTAAAATATTTGGGTGAGGGTTTTGACCTCCACACCAGCAGCCGGGAATTGGTCTTTCCCCATCACGAGAACGAGAATGCGATAGCCGTTGCTTTAACCGGAAAGCCGTTGGCCAGGTTCTTTGTCCACTGCGATCGGGTGCTGATGGATGGCAAAAAATTAGATGAGCAGGCAGCCGGCTTAACCATCGCAGAACTGCTCAATATGGGGTATTCGGGTCGGAACATTCGCTTTTGGCTGCTTTGTAGCCATTATCGTAAGCCGATACCGTTTTCAAAAGAGCGCCTGTCTGATGCCGGCCGTGCGCTTGAACGCCTGGATCGCTGTATAGCCAGTCTGCGCTGTGTCCAACAAGGGCATGCTTATGCCGATATCGAGCAGTTGCTTTACGACCTCAAAAACGGCTTTACGAGTGCAATGGATGATGATTTAAATATATCGGCGGCCCTGGCAGCGATATTTACGATTGTCAAAAAAGTCAATACACTCATCCTCAAAAAACAATTGAATTCAGCCGACGCCGCAAAAATTGTCGATGGCTTCCGCAGCATCGACGCTGTTTTGAAGGTATTTAATTTTTTCGATGCATATGCTGATCCTGATATACAGGACTTGCTTCAAAAACGAGAGAGTGCCCGTGCAACGGCGCAATGGGACCTTGCAGATAAAATTAGAGATGAACTCAGATCCCGCGGCATACCGGTTTATGATCAGAGTTAAGTTGTCAGGTGTCAGTCTTTTAGTGGTCAGAGGTCACCAATCAGAAAGATTGATAATCATAGCTCAAAAATGAACGTTTCTATCTGACTCTTATCTTCTGTCTTCTGTCTTCTGTTTTCTGACACCTGACACCCGAAACCTGAAAACTTAGAGTTTTCTTAGGTGATCTATTCACAATGAGTTACGGGAGTTGCAACGCCGAATGATAGAACCGATCTATTTTCCCTATACCTACGTGCCGCAATGGGTGGCGGAGATTTTGACAGCCGGTTTTCAGCGGTTTTTTGTCTATCAGCCCTCGGATAAAGGCTTGCCGGCTGAAATGAACACCTGGGTCGAGAAAAATGCCCTGAAGGTCTGTGTGCCCGTGCCGGCCGGAGATAAGCGCTTTACCGAAGTGGTCAGGGCGTTTCAGCAATTTGCGCGCCTGCATGCGCATGGCAGGGATTTCAAATCGGCGGCATTCTGGAATCAGCATAACGCTGTACCATTCTTCGATGAAACATCTACCTCGCAAATTGTGGCAGATGTGAAAAAAGGCCACAAGCCGTATACCAGGCTGGCACATCCGGAGGCGCTTTTACGTGCGCGCGTTTTCTTAGAATTTGCCCAAAATTTCGACCGCCAAAATGACGAGTTGCAGCAGGAATTGAATGCTACAGATCGGCGTTCTAAAGAGTTGTTAAAGAACCTCAGCGGCCAAAAGGATAGTGAACCGGCTCTCACCCGGCTTACAGCTGAGATCAAATTTGATGATCCGGGTCAATACATGCTCCAGGATCGACTGCAGGCCTGGGCGCGCCTGTTTTTGGAGAAACCGATCGAATCGGGATTTCTGGTTACCAGCAGCGCTGTAGTTTTTGATTCGCTGGTCGGGACTCTGGTACCGAATGAAAAGCTATTTGAATTTAAAGAATTGCCGACACTTGTCTCAAATGATGAGCAGCTGATGGCCTGGCGGGAAACGGTCTACTTTCAGATCAAGAACGGGATTGAAACCGAGGGACCATTTAGCGAAGAGGCTTTTGCGCGTATGCCGCCATTGCCAAAAGATGCCGCTCATTTCAATCTCACGCTTTACCGCATGCCCGGTTGCACCCCGAGCCAACTATTCAAGCGATTCTTCAAATTGTCAAACGATGACGAAAACAGTGATCACCAGACACCTGACGTTCAAAATACCCTGCTTGGTCTCATTGAGCGTACCCCCTGACAGAATTGATGGTTTCGGCGTGACCCCCTGATCGCTGTCATCAACGACAATCAACTGGATTTATTTAAAAAGCTTGTTTCTGTTGTTTTTTTATAAAAAATAACATCAAGTCTTGACTCGCTTATCCAATTGGTATATTGACTTCTTTTTTAATAGAATCCAACCTGGGATTTCATCACCTTAATCAAATCCTAAATTCGAAAGGAGAGGTATATAATGGCTTTTAATCCGATCGTTGATGAAGAAAAATGCGTAGGTTGCGAAGAATGTGTTGATGTTTGTCCAGTTGAGGTGTTCGAAATGCAGGACGGCAAATCCGTACCGGTGAATGCCGAAGAATGCCTGGGCTGTGAAAGCTGTGTTGAAGTGTGTGAGGAAAGCGCCATTGTCGTAGAAGAAACCTAATCCGATTTGATCCCCTGATCATCGACTTCATTTCAATCTTGGATCAGGGGGTCTTTTTTGTGGTCACCTAATGATGTGCTTGCCCGAATAGCTGGGGATGCTGACTCCCGCCATCTGCCCTTTCTTATCCCATCAATGCCCATTTTTTGCTGAAGATACGGGTGCCCCCATAATGATCATTGTTGGGTCGGATTGCGCCTCACAACCCACTGATAAATCATAATGGCCCGGATCTGATATGGGCTGAATAGTCATCAATAATAGATGCTTGCAAGCCTAACTGCGCCTTGCTTGCACAGGCAAACTATGTTAGACGTTATCCCAAACCTGCATCCAGGATCCAAGGTGTAGGCCCGCTGGTTACCGGTTTAAATGGATTTAGATTATTTGCGATCATTCAGCGTTGCATCGACGGGCATTTCAAGCGTCCGGCCCGTGCGACCCATTATATTAAACCTGCTGATAACGGGGAAAGGCCACCCGCCCCGCAGCGGATGGTTGAGACGCAATTCACTATGAAACAATACGTAATCGATGAGCTTAGACCTGAGGATCATCATAAGATTAAACAGTATTTGGACGAACATTATGGTCCTGTCGAATTGGGGGGCATTTACTGGATACCGCTGGTAGCAGAGATGCTGACGGAAATTCAGCAGCAGCATGCCGATTGCCAACCTTTCTATGTTGCTGTTGAATTGCGCAAAGATCAACTGGCCCTTGAGTTGCTGGTGCGCACCAAGCGCCGGGTCCGGTGTGCCTGTATCGGGTATGCCGCTGGCAATCAGCGGACCTGGATAATGGAGCTTGTTGATGCCTTGTTCAAACGCCTGGATATCATGACTTAATTTACAATTGCAACGATTCAATCATCAAACAAGGGTTCTGTAGATGATTCGGACCTTATACATTACGCTCTGGGTTGTTTTTGCCACACTGGTGCTGGGCCTGACGGTCATGATCCTTTCGTTTTTTGTCAAATCGGGCGATCCCCTGCATAAAATTGCCCGTTTCTGGGGGCGCTCAATTCTGGCGGTTAGCCGCATAAAGGTCTCCGTCGAAGGGCTCTCCAATATTGATCCGCGGTGCCCGTACATTTATATGCCTAACCACCAGAGTAATTTTGACATACCGGTTCTGCTGGGGCACCTGGCGGTTCAGTTTCGCTGGCTGGCAAAAATGGAGCTTTTTAAAATACCGATTTTTGGTCATGCTATGCGCAAAGCCGGTTATATCAGTATTGACCGCAATAATCGACAATCAGCTATTAAAAGCCTTGCGCTGGCAGCCGATAAAATAAGAAACGGCGTATCGGTGCTGATATTTCCTGAAGGCACGCGCAGTCAGGACGGAAAAATTCGCCCGTTTAAAAAAGGCGGATTTGTGATGGCCATTGATTCCGGCGTTCCGATCGTCCCGGTTATCATTAGCGGCACACGTGCGATTATGACCAAAGGTAGGTTCCGGGTCAATTCCGGCCAGATTCACATGTCGATCCAACAGCCGATTAATACAATAACGTACTCCCGCGCTACAAAAGAAGTCTTGATGGAAAAAGTGCGTCGTGTGATCTGTGATAATTTTGAAAACAGCGGAGTAGATGGATGGCCATCCTAAAAATAATTCCCCTTGGCGGCCTGGGTGAAATAGGCCTGAATATGATGGTATTCGAATGCGGCGACACGCTTTTTGTGGTTGATGCCGGTTTGATGTTTCCGGAAGATTACATGCTGGGTGTGGATTTTGTCATTCCAGATA
>JASFJF010000097.1:0-11101 GCA_050122255.1 Desulfobacterales bacterium | reverse complement strand
CATCGAAAAGCCAGCTTGAAACTGAATCGAACCACGAGCCATCGCAAAGCGATGTTTCGAAATATGGTCACCTCGTTGTTTAAACACGAGCGTATTCGAACCACGGGCGCCAAAGCCAAGGAATTGAGGCGCTGGGCCGATCACTTGATCACGTTGGCCAAGCGGGGTGACTTGCATGCCCGACGGCAGGCCCTTGCAATTGTGAGAGAGAAGCAGGTCGTTCATAAATTGTTTGAAGAAGCCAACGAAAAATTTGGCCATTCAGCCGGGGGATACACACGGATTGTAAAGCTGGGTCGGCGCGCCGGAGATGCGGCACCCATGTCCTTGATTGAACTGGTGGTTGTCGAATCCGGAGGCAAGAAAAAGACCAAAAAGAAGTCTGCCAAACGCGGTGCTGCCAAAAAGACCACCGCGGACGCCAAGGACGTAAAGAAACCGGCGGAGAAAACGGACTTAGCAACCGAAGCCAAGCAAAAAGCTAAAACCAGGAAAAAAGGCACTGCCACAGCAAAAGAAGATAAATCTACTTCCCAAAAGACCGCCAGGAAAAAATCTGAAACCAAGTCAAAAACAGCGGCAAAAACCAAATCTGCCGCAGCAGCAAAAGAAAAAGCAACTGGCGATAAACCAAAAGTCACTTCAAAAAAGAAAGCCGACAGAGACGGAGATAAATCTTAATCCCTTTTATTATTGATACCGTATAATAACAAATGCTTAGTAGGCTCTGTCATCTTTGACAGGGCCTTTTTTTTGGCTTTTCTAAGATGTATATGACGATCGTTATTTTTGACGATCAGAATTTTTGCGAGTAAGCGATATTATTGAATCTATAGAGAGTATCAATCGTAAAGGCAGGATATTAAGAAATCATCTCCCTTGACTTTAATCAAGAGTTCTTTTAAGTATGACTAAACCGAAGCGCTTCATATTTGTTTGCCATTTTTACCCGGCGAGAAAAAAATGCAACCAAAATCCTGGAAACCGTGGGCGCTTTTATCTCCGGCGCTGAGTGCCGTATTCTTCCTTTTGGTTATCCCTGTTTGCTTTATTATCGTTTACAGCTTCTGGTTGAGATCCCCCGCCGGAGCCGACATTCCCGCCTTTCAGTTCGGCAATTATGCCAAATTCTTTGAAGATTTTTTTTACCCGAAAATTCTCATTCGAACGATTCGTATCTCCTTTGAGACGGTCCTTCTGTGCGTTATCATGGGGTACGTACCCGCTTATTTTTTCTATCGCAGTGAAAGCCGGTATAAACAGGTCTTTCTTCTGCTCATCATGCTACCGTTTTGGGTCAGCTTCATTATCCGCACCATGAGCTGGATCAACATTATGGGCGATTCTGGCCTGATCAACCATTTTTTGTTGAAAATCGGGCTGATCCAATCTCCCATATCGATGCTTTATAATGAATTCACCGTTCTCATGGGATTGATCATGTATCTGCTGCCGTTTATGGTGCTGAATATTTATGTCAGTCTGGAGGGCATCGACAAGAGTCTTCTCGAAGCTGCGCGCAGCATGGGCTGTACCGAATGGCAGGCATTTAAGGAAGTCACCCTGCCGCTCAGCCTTCCGGGCGTCAGCGCGGGTTGTTTGCTCGTCTTTGTTTTGACTGCCGGGACCTATCTGCCGCCGATGATTCTGGGCGGACCGGGAAACAACATGATTGCCAATCTCATTTTCAAGCGGATTATCGGTACGCTGGACTGGCCGTTCGGCTCGGCCATCAGCGTGATTCTGCTCTTCCTGTTATTTGTGATCGTATGGACATACAACCGCTACCTGGGCATCAACCAAATTTTCAAAAGCTTCCAAGGGAATTAGTCCATGAAACAATTCTCACTAGGTTGGTCATTGATCCGAATATACACAGTTCTTGTGTACGTATTTTTGTTCGCACCGATCGTCGTGGTAATGGTGCTTGCATTCAACCCTAAACAGTTTGGCATCTTCCCGATGGAGGGGTTCAGCTTTCGGTGGTTCATCAAACTGGCTCAAAATGAGGCGATCATTGCGGCATTTAAAAACTCTCTTATACTGGGTTCAATGACCGCGGTGCTGTCCACCGCCATCGGCATCTTGGCCGCTATGGCATTTATCCGCTTTGACTTTCCCGGTAAAAACACCATTAATACCTTGTTACTATCACCCATCATGATTCCCGAAGTGGTTTTAGGTGTTGCCTTGCTGTTATTTTTGCGATGGCTCCAACAGCCCAAAAGTTTTGCCTTGCTGTTGATCGGACACGTTGTACTGACACTGCCATATGTGCTGTTGATCGTTCAAGCACGTTTGGTGGGCATTAAAAAAGAGTACGAAGAGGCGGCCAAATCCCTGGGCGCCAATGCGTTTCAGACCTTTAAAGAAATCACCTTACCGTTGTTGCTGCCAGCCATCCTGGCCGGCGCCCTTTTTTCCTTTACCATTTCATTCGACGATATTACCGCGACGCTTTTCTGGGCCACAGCGCAAAATCAAACCGTTCCGGTCAAGATTTTCAGCATGCTGAGACTTTCCATCAGCCCAGAAATCAATGCCCTCGGCGCCGTCATGATAGTGTTGACCGTGGCGACCCCCTTGCTGGCAGGTTATCTGTCACGCAAGTTTTCCAAAGTAAAGGCTTAGATTGACAACCCTCAGCTGAAAGGAGACCCAATGGCAACCGTAACAAAAGAAAAATTGGATCGTTTATACGAGGCGTATCAGAACGGTACGCTTAGCCGGCGCAAATTTCTCAAATATCTTGGCCTTGCCGGTGCTTCCATCGGGTTGATCGGATCGCCCTTCGGAAATGCCGTCAAAGAGGCCTGGGCAGCCGAAACTATTCGTTTCGACGGATGGGGCGGCGTGGTTTCCGAATCGTTCCGGGAGCATGCCTTCAAACCCTTTACCGAAGCGACGGGTATCAAGGTTATTGATGGCGAATTCGGAGACATGAACTCCTTCCTGACGCGCGTTAAGGCTTCCTACCCGCCGGGCGGGGAATTCAATATCGCCCATCTCAGCGCCGTTTTCGACTATGCGCGCTATTCGGAATTGGGATTTTCTTCGGTACTGGATGAATCTAAAATCCCCAATCTCAAAAATGTCATGACATCCATGATCAAACCCTTGCGGGAGATCACCAACGGCAGCCTTTCAGCTGTCCCCTACGACCTGGGGCAGACCGGCATCGCCTACAATACCAAGTATATCAGCAAGGAAAAGGCTGAAAAACTCGGCGCTTCCCTTCTGTGGGACAAAGACCTGAAAGGCAAACTGGGCAGCTGGGGCGGCGACTTCCGCACCAACATGTGGTACGCTGCGCTTCATACCGGTCAGAGTCCCAACAATATGACCGATCTGAAGGCTATCTGGGCGGCTTTGAGCGCACAGCGCGGCCTGATGAAGAAATATTGGGCCTCCGGCGCTGAGCTCATGAGCTTGCTGGCCAATGAGGAGATCTATGCTACGGTGGCCTGGTCCGGACGGGTAGCTGCGCTTCAGCAAGAAGGCCATCCCATCGGCTATCTTTCCCCCAAGGGGACTTACTCCTGGATGGAATATCTTTATGTTCTGAAAGGCACTAACTTGGAAATCGCCCAGAAGCTGCTCAATTTTATGCTGGAGCCAGCTGCGGCCATCGCCGTATCCGAAGGGCAGAATTACCCGCCCAGCCTGGATCCGACAAAGGTTCAACTAACAGAGAAGATCAAAAAAATGCCGGCTTTCGATCCCACCGGCAAACTGGAAGGGTACCTGTTTGCCAATCCGGCTTACTGGAATGCCCATCAGGTGGAATGGACGGAAAAATGGGACCGGATCATGGCGGGCAGTTAGATCCGCTTTCAATTGATCATTGTTTGCTAATACCATTTGATCGCCGGGGTCTGATACACGTATGCGAGCAGCTGCGCGACCCCGGCATCAGATAAATCAGAACATGGAGACAGGCTAAATTGGAGACCGACAAGAAGCAACCCATGGTGCAGTTCAAAGGCATTTTAAAACGGTTCGGCAACGTCGTCGCCGTTGAGAAGATGGATTTTGATATCGAAGAAGGGACCTTGGTGACGCTGTTGGGTCCTTCTGGCTGCGGAAAGACCACCTTGCTGCGCATGGTGGCCGGTTTAGAAACGCCTACTGAAGGCGATATTTTCATTAAGGGGGTGCGGATCAACGACACGCCCATCCACAGACGAAATCTTGGCATGATATTTCAAAACTACGCCCTGTTTCCTCATAAAACCATCTATGAAAATGTGGCCTTCGGCTTGAAGTACAGGGATGTGTCAAAAGAAGAAATCAAAAAAAAGGTGACACGGGCACTGGAGATGGTTCGCCTGCCCGGCGTTGAGGACCGCATGCCCGCGCAGCTATCCGGCGGGCAGCAACAGCGCATCGCCATGGCGCGTGCCATCGTTATCGAGCCGGATGTGCTGTTGATGGACGAACCCCTCTCTGCGCTGGATGAGAACCTGAGGGAGGAAATGCGACGCGAGGTCGATAACCTGCAGCAAATGCTGGGTGTCACGACCATTTTTGTTACCCATGACCAGCGTGAAGCATTGAGCATGTCGGACAAGATCCTTGTCATGAAAGACGGCCAAAAGCAGCAAGAGGGCCACCCCGAAGGCGTTTACAACGAGCCGATCAACCATTTTGTAGCCGATTTCCTGGGACATTCAAATTTCATTCAAGGCGAAGTCGTCGACGTCGACAACCATCACGTCAATGTCAGAATAGAGACCGGTGATATTCTCATTGCTGAAAATAAAGGCGGTTTCTCTAAAAGCGACCGGGTGGAAATTATTGTCCGCGCACAGCGGTTCGATGCTTTTCCCAAGGATGAGTTCAAACCGGTAGAGGGGATGAACCACTTTCAAGGCCGTATCAAAGATCGCAGTTACATGGGCGGAGAGGTCAGTTACTTTATTGAGCTAAGTGCCGACCGTGAAATTCATGTCATCAGCTTGATGAGAACACGGATCTACGACATCGGCGAGGAGGTCAGCATACAGGTATCGCCACACCACTGCCATTTGATTGCCTCGGAATGATGCGGCGGGCTGTTTTGCTGCAATGTTTTGACTTGTAACCTGAAAGCAGACAATGCCGTTTTCAGGTTTTTTTGTAGCTGCCGGTCGATCTGGATATGAATCAGCTTGCTCAGATGTCAGAAGGAATAAAGGAGGATGCGCGTGCTTAAACGGGGGCGAATCAAAAAAGCATTCCGCGAGCGCTATCCGGAGAGGATCATCACCATTGATTCGCACATCGCCGGGGAACCAGCCCGTCTGATTGTGGGCGGAGTCGGTTCCGTGCCGGGCGAGACCATGCAGGCCAAACGAGAATTTTTCATGGCACACTATGATCACATTCGTCTGCTGCTGACGCGTGAGCCGCGCGGCCATCGCGACATGTTTGCCGCCTGTGTCACCGATCCCGTATCGGCCGGTGCCCGTTTTGGCATGATTTACATGGACGCACGCCGCTATCCATATCTATGCGGTCATGCCACCATGGGTGCGGTCATGACCCTGATCGAGGCCGGTGAGATTGATGCGGACAATGACGATCTGCAGGTCATTGTTGACACACCTTCCGGGCCCATGCAGGCAACCGCTTTTATGCACGACGGCAAGGTTGAGTCGGTTGCAATCCGGATGGTGCCTTCCTTTGTTTACCGTGATAATGAAACCCTGTCCATTCCCGGGTTCAGTCAATTGGCGGTGGCAACCGTCTGCGTGGGTGGGTTCTTTGTGGTGGTTTCAGCCGATCAGGTCGGTCTGGACTTCAGCCCGTCAAATTGGCCGCGTTTCCGTGATTTGGGCATGCAGTTAATTCAAGCGGCCAATGAACAATTGACTGTGCGGCACCCTACACGGCCTGAGGTCCGCACAGTGGATGTTACCGAATTTTATGATCCGGTATTGGATGATCAGGGTCAGGGCAAAAGCATCGTCATTTTGGGCGAAGGCCATATGGACCGCTCGCCGTGCGGCACCGGCACGGCAGCCAAGATGACGCTGCTGCATCACCGCGGCCAATTCGGCTTTGACGAAACCTTTATCAACACCAGCCCGCTCGGCACCACCTTTCAGGGCCGTCTGGTCGAAGAAATCCAGCTGGGGGATACCCAGGCCGTTGTGGCAGAAGTCCGCGGCAGCGCCCAGATCACCGGCATACACGAATTCATCATCGATTCGAAAGATCCATTCCAGAGAGGCTTCTTCTTATGAACCGAGACGACACTGCACCGGATCTCATATTGCTGAAAGGCAACATTTGCACACTGGACCGTCAAAAACCGCAAGCCGAGGCCATTGCCGTAAAAGCAGGCCGGATTATCGCGGTCGGTGAAAACGGCGCGATTGGCGCCCTCGCGGGTCAGCAAACCGAACGTATCATACTCAATGGTCGTCTGGTCATTCCGGGGTTGATGGATTCTCATTTTCATTTTTATGATTGGGCTATCGGTCGGCAGCAGCTCGATCTGGCACAGGTCAAATCTTTAGATGAACTTCTCGACCAGGTTGCGCGGTCGGCCGCTGCATTACCGCCGCAAAAGTGGATTTTGGGTCAGGGCTGGAATGAATCCGACTGGCCCGCACACACCATGCCGCGCCGGGATGATCTGGATGCGATGGCCCCGGCCCATCCGGTCGCCCTCTGGCGTTGTGATCTGCACCTGGTTGCGGTTAATTCCTGTGCTCTGGAGTTGGCCGGAATTGATGCAACGACTCCGGACCCCCCCGACGGGGTCATCGAAAAGGATTCATCGGGCCAGCCCACCGGAATTTTGCGGGAACTGGCACCCAATCTGATTAAAGCGGTCATTCCGGCACCGGAGGCCGATGCCGTTGTGACCGCAATGCAAGACGGCATCACCCAATTGCACTCCCTGGGATTGACCGGTCTTCACGATGTCCGGTTGATGGGCGGTCTGGAGGGCGCTCCGGCCCTGAAGGCCTGGCAGCTTCTAAATGAAAAAGATAAGCTTGATCTGCGGTGTTGGGTGAGCCTTGCCGGCGAACGTCTGGAAGAGGCTATTGCCCTGGGATTGCGAACCGGTCTTGGCGACAACCGTCTGCACATCGGGCACCTCAAATACTTCGCGGATGGCGGCATGGGGGCACGCACCGCCTGGATGCTGGAGCCCTATCTGGATGCCGAATACGGTATGCCACTGGGCTCCATGGCGGAGCTGGCCAAGAAGATTTCAGCGGCGGAAAAGGCTGGCCTGGCTGTAGTAGTACACGCCATCGGGGATCGAGCCAATCGCGAGGTCATAACTGTTCTGGAGCAACTGACTGAATTGCGTAGCCAGACAGAGGGGCAATCTTTTATACCGCCAGCGCTTTCCCATCGCATCGAGCATGTCCAGATGATTCGATCCGAAGACATTCAGCGCTTGGCCAGACTTAAAGTGGCCGCCTGCGTCCAGCCGCATAATATGATCCTGGACATTAATATGATCGACGAATCGGTCGGCCCCCTTGGCCGTTACACCTATGCCTATAAAGAAATGATCGATGCGGGCATACCGGTGCTGCTCAGTTCCGATGCGCCCGTTTGTGATCCCAGCCCGCTGGTGGGAATCCATGCTGCCGTTACCCGCCAGCGGCGCGACGGCACCCCGGCAGGGGGCTGGTATCCCGAACAGCGAATCAGTGTCGCAGACGCCCTCCGGGGCTACACTACGGTACCGGCTGCATTTTACGGACAGGCACGGAACATGGGATCGCTCACCCCCGGAAAGTGGGCCGATATGATCGTTTTAGACCGGGATATTTTTCAGGTGGATCCAAAGGAAATTGCTGATGCCCGGGTGGAGATGACAGTATTTGATGGGCGAATTGTCTATCAATCCGATTAGAAGCTATCACAAAAACAGCATTGTGATCCAAGATCTCAGCGTAGCCGAAATTTTCCGCCAAGCATGATTTTCCGCGCACTAAAATCCTTATACTTGTACAAAATTCAGATAAAAAGTCTGAAGGTTTTGATTCTGACCGGGGCCTTCAGGCCATAATGAAACCGCCGGTGTCCTTCAGGCCCAGGATCGCTACGCTGGGTTTGCCGTGCGCATCGACTGTCACATTCGGTGGCCAGTCGTAAGCCGGGTCCATTCCCTTAAAATAATCCAGCTCATAAGGCAGCAGTTTGAGCGTTATGCGCCCGTTTTTGGCAGACAGCTTAGATGTCAGGCCGAAATCGACTTCACCCAGTTGCGTCATGATGATATATCGTGGGATCTCCCGGCCGCTTCCGTCTTTGCGGACTTTGGTGGCGATGTCGATCACCGTGGAAACCTCAAGAGGATGTTTTTGATTCCAATCCGCTTGCAGGGGCAAACCGGCGACATATAAATGGTGAAATTCGAGGCCGATCTGTCGGCAACCGTATGCCAGACGATGGATTTCTTGTGGGTGATCATTAATGCCGGCCAGAAGCGGTGTGTTATTGTAGACGGTAATGCCTTTATTGCCTAAAGCCTTTATCAGATTTGCATGGATCGGTTTGATTTCGCTGGAATGCAGAAATTGAGTTTCGATTTCCAATCTCAAGGGATTGACCACTGCCAGGCGGTTGAGCTCACCCAGGCGGTCAATCACAGCCCGGGTGTAAACGGCGGGCACATAGTTGAACTTGAGGCTGCGCAGGCGGACTGCGTTGACATGTTGAATATCCTGCAGATGGCCGATCAGCTTTGCAATGCGATAAAGGTGCGCGATGGCATCCTGCTCTGATGTGATGACAACATCGGTAATGCGGTCGTCGCATCGAAGATATTTTAAATCTTCATCGCTGGCAATTGCATCGATCTCCACCCGCGTCTCGTGCACCCGTAAGAGACTTGCCGATTCCGTTGCAACAATCGAGTATCCAATTCTCTGATCTTTTACAGCCTGCGCCTGCAGCGTTTCCAGGGCCTGTTGATCGGTCGCATTGGCTTTAACAGAAGCCGGTTTGCGAGAACCCAAAAAAATCGAATCATCACCGATCTCCGCCATAAAGCGTGCATCCAGCGTGCCCTCTGCATTAACGCGCACAACATCGAGTTGATCAACTTTCTGGGCAAAGTCTTTAAAATAATCCGGAGTGTACGGTGTTCGGATCCAGAAGAAATGATCATCCTGCTTATCTTTTTCAACCGCCCAGCCGCTCGAGTGCCAGTCTATTTTGCCAATCGGAGTAGCGGTACAGATTCTGGGCATGATGCGGTCCGACAGGTGGGCCCGCAAATATTGGGCTGCTGCCAATCCTTTTGAGATCGGCGTCCAGTACACGCTGTTTCCCTGGATCGGGCTGCAGGGGATATAAATGTAGTGAAGTTCAGCCCCCGCACCTCTCAAGAGGCTGAAAAGCCTTGTCAGCTCGGGTCCTTTATCGTTGCAGTTGTTCAAAAAGGGCGTCTGGACATAAACGCTGATCCCATTGCTTGCCAGCGTTGAGATGATATCCAGACTGTCCAGTGAGATCTCATCAGGATGGATGAAGTGGGTGGCGACCTCGAGGCGTTTTCCCTGCTGTTGCAGTTCCAGATTCTTCATCTTAATTGTGTTGAGCCAGAAGGCATTGTCCTTGTAAAAAAGGTGCGGGTCGTATGAAATCGAGCGGGTTGCCAGCCGCAAAGTCTGAACGTGCGGGATTTCTTTTAGACCGTCAATGGCCGTTAGCATGTTTTTCTTGTTTAAAAAGGGATCGCCTCCGGTGATAACGATTTCCTTGATATTTGGAGAATTACTTACATATTCGACTGCACGTTGCACATCTGCTGGGGTGGGATTGGCCTGGTTTCTGGAATCTTTATGTTTTCTGAAGCAAAAACGGCAGTAGACCGGACAGCTCATATTTAGCAAAAAGATGACCCGGTTGTGGTACATCCGTTCCAAAAGCCCCTGATGGAATTGACCGATCCAGGTATTCACCTGGCCGACCGGATCCAGTTCCTCGATAAACGGCGCATACTGATAGGCAACGTTTTTTGATATCCGCATCTGCCGGATAGTATGCATTGAGAGCCTGACCGGATAGGTCTCGATGACTTCCTGCAGTTGATCCCGCTCTGATGGTTCAATTGCAATATTGGCCAATTTTTCAAATTGATCGACGTTTCGAACCGATATGAAGCGGTTTTCCGGTATAATTTTTTCCAGGATCGACAAAACAAAAAGGTTGGGCAGCTCAACACCGCTAATGCTGAGCGGGTCGCTGTTGGCACTATTTGCTTTACCCAGCTTTTCGGTTACTTCCAAAAAAAAACCCTGCGGGTCCTTTGCATATCCGGCAGCGCTTAGCAGGCGGTCAAATTTCGTCTGGCCGTCGCCTTGACCGATGATCGCAGTGAAATCCTTACCCATCAGGCATGTCTTTCCGTAATGTTCGAGAAAATCAACTGCATCAGTAGCGAGCACGGAGAAGCTCACATCTTTTTGTTCACCGGAGTTGACAAATTCCACGCGATATACGGTGTCTTCAAAATTCATTTCATTCACCTTTATGACGATTTGCCATATGGGCCAAGCACCATTGGCGTAATCCAGCGGCTGTGACGCAAATGGCGATGATAGCCGGCATTCTTCTATTGGCCACTATAGCATGGGCGGATTGATTGTCAAATGCAACCTTTACCCTAAAAGAAAATGTCATTGCAAAGAAGATGGTCTGCCATTTGGCTTTGCGCGTTACAGGTGTTTGTACCAGATGTTCATGCTTTCGATCCGCCCGGCAATATAGGTATTGTTGCCCAATGTGCCGCCATAGCGATAGCCGTTCTTGACAAAGGTGATATTCATGCCCGCGGAG
Source organism: Desulfobacterales bacterium (assembly GCA_050122255.1). Taxonomy (GTDB): domain Bacteria; phylum Desulfobacterota; class Desulfobacteria; order Desulfobacterales; family JAHEIW01; genus JAHEIW01. Next base: position 304 of record JASFJF010000097.1, on the reverse strand, counting down.
AGAGACCTGGCAATACTGAAAGCCGTCTGCATTCCCTGCTGCTTCATTTCAGCGTCCATTGCATTTAACAGACAATCGGCCATTCCTTGACGGCGGTATTCAGAAAGGGTCGCAAAGTCTGTCATCTCTGCCGCCCGGTTTAATAGATCTATTTCCGCTGCCGCCAGGGCCACAATGTGATTGTCCTTGCGTATACAAAAATAGGTTGCATGACCGTGAATCGAATCGAGCAGATATTGCGGATCAAAGATAGGAAACGGGTATGTTTCAAAAACTGCTTTGAAAACTTGGCTCATCTCTAAGG
>JASFJF010000096.1:0-11212 GCA_050122255.1 Desulfobacterales bacterium | reverse complement strand
TGCCTTTTTTAACCAGTCGTTCACAGAGCTCATAGGCCATGGCATGCAGGTAAATGGCCGGGATGCCCCATTCGGTCATCATGCGCCAGGGGCTCATGCCGGTGCCACCGGGTGCCCCATCGATGGTCAGCAGGTCAATGCCGGCATCGCTGGACCAGCGGATGGCCATGGCTAACTCACGCATGGGATAGGCGCCGGTTTTAAGGGTAATGCGCTTGGCGCCTAAATTGCGCAGGCGCTGCACTTCGTCCATAAAGCTTTCCTGATTCACAAAACCGAGGCGCGAATGCCTTTCAAACTGTTTTAAAGGGCCGGCCTTAAATGCAGCCTGATGGGCCGGATCCTCCGGATCCGGTGTGACGATGTAGCCGCGTTTTTTCAATTCGATGGCGCGCTCCAGGGAGTTTACCTTGATTTCCCCGCCGATGCATTTGGCGCCCTGGCCCCATTTAAGCTCGATGGTCTCCACCCCGTGCTTTTCGATCACATATTCGGCCACGCCATTGCGGGTGTCTTCCACGTTCATCTGAATCATGATATCTCCGTAGCCTTCATGATAGCGGCGATACTCCTGAATGCGGCGATCCATCTCGGGTGAATTTTTAATCAGACCGTTATCACTGATTTCCAGTGCGGGATCGATCCCGCAAACATTTTCACCGCATACCAGGCTGATGCCACTAATGGCCGCGCCGATGGCAAAATGATCCCAATTTTTGCGCGCAATATCGGTGCTGCCCAACGCGCCGGTGAATATGGGCACCTTCAATTTGACCTTGTCGGTGACACCATACTGGGTTTCGGTATTCACATTTGGAAAGGTGGCCTGGTCCGGATCAGACTCAATTCCTTTGGCACCCAGCGCATAACCCATGATGTTCAAATGGGAGTAGTCCACCGGGTAATCCTTGTCCGCTCCGGCGGTCACGCTGCCAAACGGCTCCGGGTAAAGCAGTTCGCGACTGCGGAAAGTGGCTTTGAACATATCGCAGTTACCCTTGCAACCATCCAAACATCGGCTGCAAATACCGGATTGGGGTGCGATGTTGCGTGATCTGTTTTTCGTCTGAAGGGCATCGTTTGCGTTGGGTCGGTTCAGATTCATTTTTCCTCTCCTTCTTAATTTCAGATTGTGATTGGAAAGATGTTAATGCTGAAGCATATTCATCGATCTCACATTTTTTGAAGCATATTCAAGGCGCGATTTTTTATGATGTCTTCTATCAGGCATGTAATCAACGAGCGTGGCTTCGATATTCATGGTGTCCGGTGCCTGGGCACGCAGTGCCGGAGCTCTGAAAACAGCCATGACTCTTGTTGATAGTCGGCCGTACACCCTGAGTTTGACGATGCTGTCCGCTGAAATTTCACAGAGACCGGATCGAATCCCAGGTGAGTATCGGCAATCAGCAGAATACGAATTATACCCATGGTAATAATCTGGCCAACTGGCGGCCGCTTAAAATTCCGGTTGGGCCCAGTCGAAGCTCAATTTTTCGGTCTTCACTTACCAGCCGCCGCAATTCGGTGGTAACCACCCGCAAACGCTCGTAGGTGGCAACATTAAAACTTTTCTGGCGTTCGGGTGTGCGTTTAGTATGGCCAGCCGACAATGGTGTTGCTTTTACTGCGGCCAATTCTTCCTGCAAGCTCACTTTACCATTTTCAAAAAGCAGGACATTTTTACGATGATCCTTTGCATTGCGGGCCTCCCAGGCCAATGATGATTCGCTCAGCAGGCACAGCCAGCGGGCGCGGCGGACGAGGAGTGCGGCACGCATGACGGCATGTTCGATGCCGTGGGCCACGGCTTCCGGCGTCCAGCTTGGTTCTTCCTTAGATGCCCCAACCGCCTCATGCGCTGCTTCTTTCTTTGCTTTTTGCGCCGCAGCCAATTTGGCTTCTGCAATGGCATTGAGTCTTTCAGCCCAGAGTATCCGTCCTAGCCCGGCGATGAGCCGGAGTGCAGAAAACGTTTTTAAACGCACCCGATGATTGTGCTGGAATAAGGCCAGGCCTTCGACCAGGCAGTCCGGTTCCGGAGCATAGGTCTGAGGCACGGCCAGCATGGCATACCCGATTTGCAAAGAATCATCGATGCTCTGGTCCTGGGCCTTGAGCCAATTTGCGAAAGCGTTCATAGCGGTAGTCGTAAGCCCCTCGGGCAGCGGGCCGATGCAATAGCTGGCATCAGGCTGGGCGGCACATTCTTGAAGATCGCGCCTGCAAAATGCAAGTTTGCGCTGCCCGGTTTGCAGGGCCACATTATAGGGTGGACGTTGGCGTTTGATCTCATCGGATTCCAGCATGGCAGCTTCGAGGGCCGAGCCGGTACAGGTCACCTCCAGATCGGCAGCCTGGCTGAGCATTTCAAGGGTATGCTCTGCATGAGCCCCTTTTTGCCGGAAGTAACTGTTCACCCGCTGTTTGAGAGAAGCGGCTTTGCCGATATACAGCAGATCACCATTTGAGCGCAGCATGCGATAGATGCCGGGCTTGTCCGGCAGGTTGAGACGAATTTCTGGCTGCATGGGATATTCGCGGCCGGTTTGCGCGTGCGGGGTGGTTTCTTTCAGCCAGCGGTTGAGCTGCTTTAAACCGGTAACACCCTGTTCTATGCGCAGTTGCTGGACGAAACGCTGCCATATCAAGGCCGTGGCTATAGCGTGGGCGCCGCTGCGGCGCTGCTGAAGGACCGAGTGCCCGAAGTAACCTGCCACCGCTCGCAACCCCCTGCGCGGTAACCCGGGGAGCAGGCGTTTGGCGATTTCGTGGGTGCAGATGATATCAAACGGAAAGGGGTGCGGTTGCTTTGCCTGAGCGTGAAGGTACTCGAGGAAAGCCTTTTCAAAACGGGCAAAATGAATGACGATGAGACACTTTTCCATCTGATTGAGGTTGGCGGTCCGGTTGGCAGCCTGCATGAGTTTTCGCCAGGCGTCCGCCTCCAGAACTGACTGCTCAGCGTCTGCCGGGGTGATGCCGGTGACGCGTTGTACCGCCGAGGGGATGTCGACCTCCGCCGGTAGAGCAACAAGATAGGCTTCCGGAGTCAACGCCTCCCCATTAAATGATGTGGCGGCACAGGTCTGCACCCAGCCGATTTCAAGCAAATGCCCTTTTGGCGGGTTGGCTCCAGTGGCCTGGCAATCAAGGGTCAGTACTTTCAATTCACTTAATTTCATAAGTATTTGAAAGTGTTTTTATATATTTATGGGTTATTGGCTGCTTGTTGCTGGCTTGTGGCTTTGTACCCGGTCGGGGATAAACTCTGCCCCTACAAAAGGTAGGCCAATCTTCCCTGTTGGGCGGGGCTTACCCTCGACCGCAAAACAGAGTTTAGCGAATTCTGTTAATTATTCAATAGTTGAATTTGTACATTCGGGATTTATTTTTTGTCTTAATTATCTCAATATGTTAATAATTAAAGTTTAAATGAAAAAAAAACGAGAAGTTTATATTTCATGTAGAGGCAGTACCTCAAGAAAGCCATCGTTGATACATGATCGGTCAAGAATATTTAATGATAAAGCTTGTTTTATCTCGTTGCTTTTCAGCCTGCGGGCGAGCTGATACTTCCATCTGCTGCGTTATCCAGAATGAAGCATCGCTAACGATTGCCTCGCCCTGAAATGCCTTGCAATTAATCGTCTCCGTCTTGTGCAAAGTTCAATTAGCCAGGAGTTTTTATGGAACCTGCTTTTCACGATGCCCTGCTGGATTTAAAAGAAGGCATCCCGAGTCTGGTGCAGCTGCTGCAGTGCGGTCAGGCAGCCGAGACGGCTTCCTGGCGCCATATTGTGGAAGCCAAATTGATTCCCCGGTTTTCAACCGATTATCCGGTTGTGGCGGCCATCTGCGGCGGCGGCTCTTCTGGAAAATCGACGCTGTTCAATTCTCTGGCCGGAGAGACGCTGGCCCCCGCCGGCGGCCGGGCCGGTATGAACCGCCGGGTGCTGTTTTCGGTGCCCGAAGACCTCATAACCCAAAATCGGCTGGTTTCCGATCTGGCCGAGCCCTTTAAGGCCGATCTGCAACCGCTGAAAGACAGCGAGGAGCTCACCCGTCCCGGCAACCCGCTGTATGTGATCAACCGCAGCGGGCCCAGGGATCTGGTGTTGTTGGATACGCCCGACTTTGACACCGGCGCCCGAGGCGAATACACCAACCGGGATGTGACCCGCATGGCGCTGGAAGCCTCCGATATTTTCATTTACATTTTTACCAACTCCAATTACAACAACCGCGACAACACCGACTTCATGTCTGAGATGCTCACTGGCATCGGTACCCGCAAATGTTTTTTGATCTACCGGGTCTACCCCAATTTCAGTGACGAGGAGGTGCGCGAGCATGCCATGACCGTAGCCGAAGGCATTTACGGCGTTGACAGTAAGGACAATATACTGGGCATCTACCGCACGGACGAAGACAACCGCGTTTCGGCCGGCGAGCAGTTTATGAAGTTGCGGCCTGTCACTGAAAATGCCGCTGAATTTGATGCGGCGCTGGCCGCCATCGATGCCCCGCAATTGCGCCTTGAGTTGCACAGCTCCATCCTGGAGGATGTCTTCAAGAAAGCTGAAGATCTTCTGGCGGATGTGCGCTGTTCGCTGGATGAGCTGCAGCTATATCTGGATGCGTTTCAGACCGTTCAGAGCCAGTACGTGCATGAAGCCCTCAAACATTTTCCCATGGACCGGGTCATGAAACGCTTTGCCAAAATCTGGGCTAAAACCGATCCGGCCCACATCAAGTTTATGCGCAAAACCGGTAATGTGATCGAATTTCCTCTCAAAATGCTCTTCGGAGCCGCTGTTTGGGCCAAGGCGCGTATTGCTCCGGGCCCGGACGGACTGGACGAATCGGGTGATTTCAATAAAAAGCTGGAAGAAGATTTGGTTACCGCGGTGACCAGCCTGCATGCCCAGGCCATCGGTCCCCAGATCGCGGTTAGCGGCTCTTTAAATGATCCGGTGGTCGCACGCATGGCTGAGGGCGTTGAGCGCATTCGAATGGCACGCCAGATCGCCGATACTCAAAACCCGCGGGCTGAATTTGTCGATAAAGACCGTATCCTGCGGTTTTTTGTGGATACCCACCCTGCGGTTTTACCCGAGCAGGCGCGCTTGCGGGACCGGGATTTCAAGAGCATGCTGCAGACAATCCTGTCTGCAAAAAAGGAATTGCTGGACATCCCTGCCGACATGCTCCAAGATCTAAAAGATCTGGCCAACCAATATCGCAGTCAGATGGGGCTGTGGTCTAAAATCAGCCAAACCTTTTGGGCGTCGCTCAATGTCTTGCCGGCTACCGCAGCCGTGACCTACGTTCTGTCCACCGGCGACCCCGTCGGCGCTGCCGGCATCAAGGTCAAATTAACCGGGCTCTTCGGGGCCAAAGACCTTTATGCCCTGGTGGCCATACCGGTGACCACTCAAATGAAAAAAGCCGATCAGCACCAGCTACAGGCCATGCTGGGGCCCATTGCCCGGGCCTGGTTCGACCATAAACTCAAAAAGGTGCAACAGCTTTTCGAGGATACCATCACCGGTGATACGATCGGCAAGGTGAGCGCAACCATCGAGCGGGCAAGCGGCGGTCTTGCAGCGTTGCAAACCAGCATGGGTGTCTGTGCGAAGGAGCTGGGGTAACCTATGAATTTTGATCGTAACACGGCCGTTTTAAGAGCCCTGGGCAAAATCGCTGAATGCAAAAATGATTTGCAGCGGCTGAGTGCCGAGCTCGGACATGCTGCCCTGTGGCTGCCAGGGCGAATTTTGGAAAAACAGTGCCACCAGGCCACCGGCATGATCGATCGTATTGCCGGGCGTTTCGAACGCAAGTTGGTGCTGACCCTTGTCGGACCCAGCGGTTCGGGAAAGTCCACCCTGCTGAATGCCCTGGCCGGAGTGGATGACCTTTCCGATATCGGCCATCAGCGGCCCACCACCGATCACTTGATTGTTTTTAGCGCCAATCCCGGGGATAGCGATCAACTGGTCGAAGAACTAGACAGCGAGATCGTCGAGACCCGTTCAAATTCGGCGGCCGTGCGCTTCGAGCATGTGCTCCTGGTGGACACGCCAGATACTGACAGCCGGGCCTTTCGCAAGCATATCCCCATTGTCGAAAAGGCCATCGCCAGATCTGATATGCTGATTTGCGTTTTCGATGCCGAAAACCCCAAAAGACGGGACCATGTTGATTTTCTGGCACGCTTTATCCCCACCTTCAGCGGGGAATCGCTGCTGTGCGTCCTCAATAAATGCGACCGGTTGGCCGAAGCGGAGCTCAAAGATCAAATCGTGCCCGATTTTATAGAGCACATCCGCACGGGCTGGCAGATATCGGCGGATCGGGTATTTTGCATATCTGCCCGGGGCAACTTGAACGACCCCGACTGGGATGCAACCGCCGCGCCGCGGCATGATTTTGATGAATTTGAAGAGCTGCAACAGCTGGTCGTCAACACCATCAACCAGGCCGGCTTTGTCATCGACCGGCGGATTGAAAACGTACAGCGCCTGCGGAATTACGTTTTTAATGAGGCGGGCCGCCATGTTTTAGGCCATCAGGCTATTTTGTCCGATGCGGCTGACCGCATGGCTGCGGCTGATCAACAGGCGCTTGAGGATGCGCTGGCCGGTATGCAGGATAGTGGTGCCCAGCAGCTGTTCGGCTTGAATGTGCTGGTGTATCAGAAGCTTGCTCAGCGCTGGCTGGGACCCATGGGTTGGATGATTGCCCTCTGGGCGCGGTTGCTGATTTTTGGCAGCGGCCTCATGGCCGTTTTGCGGTTCGGCCGTCCGGTGCGCCAGGTGCTCCACCGCATATCAGCCTTAAAGCAGTCCAAGGACAGCCCGGCGGCCCTTGAAGATCCGCAAAAAGACCGGCAGATGGTTGCGGCTTTTAGAAATTATCGCCTGGCGGTGCTGAAAAGCTGGCCGGAAATTGCCAAATCTTTAGTTCAGGGCGGCTTTGACAGCTCGATTCGCAACGTCGAAGACGCGCTGTCCGGCACCGCCGGTTTTGAACAAAAGCTGGCCGCCATCTGGAGCGGGGCTCTGGACAGCCAGATCGAACGCTTAACCGCCAAACTCAGCGGCCTGTTCATTCAGGTCCTTTTTAATCTGCCCGCTGTCGGCATCCTGGGCTATTGCGGCTGGTTGACCCTGAAATCGTTTTTTAGCGGCGAGTACCTTAGCGGCGATTTCTTCATGCACGCCTTCTGGGCCATCGGCCTGGTTTTGTTTCTAAGCTTCTTCATCCTGCAACTGTGCATCCGGGCTGTAGCCTCCACCAAGCGGATCACAGCCAGGGCCTTTGAAAAACTCAAGCATCAGCTGGATCATCTGGATGAACTCAATCAAAATCCGATAAAAGCTCAATTGGACACCGTGCTGGCCTTAGCTGCATTGGCAGAGTCTAATCAACAATAGGTTTCAATAAAAAGAAGGTTTTAGGTGGCGGGTGTCAGGTGTCAGGCCTTCGATGGCCAGTTTCAAGTCCCTGCAACTCAGTAGCAAAAGCGGTCACCTGTTTCGTTGCTTTCTGCTTTCAGTCTTATGTTCCCTGATACCCGACACCTGACACCTGCACACTTGGGGATTTGAGCGATGGCCCACTGCACATTATGTCAACGGAGCTCGCCAGACATTTCCAAAACCCTGGGTATCTGTTTGGCATGCATTCGCTGGCGGCCGCAGGAGGCGCTGGATATTGCCGCACGGGTTCACCGGCAAAGCCGGCTGGATTCCGGGCTGCCGGTCGAGCCGCCGGATGCGCCCGAAGGTGTAACGTGCCGGGTCTGTATGAACCGCTGCCGCATACCAGAAAATGAAACCGGGTACTGTGGCCTGCGCAGCAACCAGGATGGTCATTTGATGGGGGTTACTTCCACCAGCGGCAAACTGTCCTGGTATCATGATCCCTTGCCGACCAATTGCGTGGCCGACCGGGTTTGCGCGGGCGGAACAGGAAGCGGCTTTCCCCGATATGCCCATTGCCGGGGTCCTGAAATCGGCTTCAAGAACCTGGCGGTTTTTTTCCAGGGTTGCTCGTTTAACTGTCTGTTTTGCCAGAACTGGCATTTTCGAAATGCAACACTTGCAGCACCCTATCGTTCTGTGGAAGAATTGGTGTCGGACGTGGATGAGCAAACCTCCTGTATTTGCTATTTTGGAGGTGATCCCTCTCCGCAGATGCCGTTTTCCCTTAACGCTTGCAGAAAGGCCCACCAAAAAGCGACAGACCGGATTTTACGTATTTGCTGGGAGACAAACGGTTCCCTCAAGCCGGACCGGCTTGATCAGATGATGGAGACCGCCCTGGAATCCGGTGGCTGCGTGAAGTTTGATCTTAAAGCCTGGGATCCGGTTTTGCACAAGGTCCTTACCGGTGTCTTCAACCAGTCCACGCTGGCTAATTTCAGACGTGCCGCTGAAAAAATTTCGCTGAGAGCGGCTCCACCGCTACTGGTTGCCAGCACGCTTTTGGTGCCGGGGTATATCGATACGCAGGAAGTTGCCGCGATTGCCGAATTCATTGCCGGGCTCAACACTCATATTCCTTACAATTTGTTGGCCTTCCACCCCCAATTCTTGATGTCCGATATGCCTGTGACCTCAAAATCGCTGGCGAAGAACTGTCTTCAAGTTGCCCGGGATCGCGGGTTAAGCTGTGTGCGGCTTGGGAATGAGCATCTGCTCAACTAAGGTGTCAGATTTCAGGTGTCAGGCAATGCTTATCCCATCGTATCCTTAAATATCTCCAATCGCAATTTAAGTTTATCGGCCTCACGTCCGATTAAGACATTATGATTGTGACAGCTGAAACCAAAATTAATCTATTCTTAAAAGCGATGACTTGAATTGATTTCGGAAGGGATTTGTACCTGACATAGCAACGGACTACTTGAGGTTGAACACCTGCTCGAACCAGCGTAGTGACTCGGTATCGGTGATTTTGAGCCTTTCGGCCACTGCCGGTGAAAATATGGCAAATGTCCCGGTGGCTTTGGCACAGCATTTATCGTCCGCGTTTAAGATTTTACCCTCCATTAAGGCTTCACGCCGGTCGATTTTTTGCAGCAACCGGCCCTCGACTTTCAGCGGGTTCCCGACATACACCGGTTTTATGAAATCAACAGAAATCGATTTTGTCATGGGGATTTGCCTGAGCAAATGGATCGTGGTCCAGCTCATAATTTCATCTAAAATCGTGCTCAGGACACCACCGTGCACCAGGTTATTCCAGCCGCACAGGTGCTCGGGGACAGTAACGTGGGACGTCACGCATGAATCACCGGCCAAAAAGGACATCTGCAGGCCGGAGGGGTTGGTCGGGCTACATCCAAAACAGTTGTGTCCACGATTGTTGGGTAGCGGTTTTAAAACGGTCGGTTTGCAATCCATGCAATGCGGCCTAACGGTAAATCTTTTCAAATAATTTTTCAGCCAGTTCGTTATCCAATTTTCGCAGAATTTTATATTCATCCAGCGCGGCAGCCTTATCGCCCTGATGCAGATAGGCCTGCCCGATGGCAAAATGAGCGGGTGCAAAATCCGGATTGATACGGATGGCCATCTTATAAGCCGCCATCTCTTCTTTGACGTTACCGAGCTGGCCATATACAACCCCTAAGTTGAATACAGCTTCGGGAAATTCGGGATGGATGTCTATGGCTTTTTGATAGGCCATGGCGGCCAGGTTAAATTGACCGGATTTGGTATAGGCCACCCCAATATTGTAGTAGGCATTTTGTGCCTGCGGATTTAAGCGAACAACACTTTCAAATGCTTCGCGTCCCATATCATAGCGGCCCATCTTATTGTAAATGATTCCGAGTTTGTAATAGGCTGCTTCAAACTCTGGATTCAAGGCAACGACCTGTTCAAAGGATTCAATAGCCTCACTATAACGACCGATTTTATCGTAATAGTTTCCCAGGTGATAATGTGATTCCTCGTTGGTCGGATTGGTCTGAATGGCCTGCTTGTAGGCTGCGATGGCTTCTGAGTGAGAATTTTTGCCGGCGTAACAGTATCCAAGGCCGTACCATGCAGTGGTACTGCCGGGATCATTTTCAGTGGCCAGCTTAAAGTATTGCAGGGCTTTCTGGTCCTGACCGTTTACCGAAAGGCTATAACCTTTACGGCACAGCTCGGCGGCCAGGCGCGGCTTTTGCTCGCTGGTGCTGAAAGTCCATTCAGATAGTGATTGGGCGCTGGCCTTGACTTTTAAACCGCGAATCGATTTGCTTGCTACGGCAAAATTTAGATTTTGCCCACGTAGGAATTGAAAGCTGGCCACGCCGACAACCTTACCTTTCATGTTAACAACCGGGCTGCCGCTTGATCCGGGAGATATGGGGGCCGACATTTGAAAGAAGGTTCCCAGGCCCGGGATATCGCGTACCGAGGAAATAATTCCATCACTGACCGATTGCTCCAGCCCCATTGGGCTGCCGACGACAATCACCTGCTGGGCCACCGGGGGCACTTCTGCGCTCACGGACAGCCAGCGGACCTTTTGCGGTGGGATATCAACACTTACCTTGATTAAATCGGTTTCCTGGCTCTCGGCCACAACCGTTCTTATACGGTAGGTGCCGCCGTCAGCAGTCCTGATCTCGGCGCCGAATTTTCCGACAAGCACATGATGATTGGTTATTAGATGACCATATTTGTTGACGAAGAACCCGGTACCGATGTTGGCGACATTGTTGTTCACATCATAGGCGACAACCGTGACCACTGCCGGCTGGATGGACTTTACCAGTTCAGTTAAATTATCAACTGCCATGGCACTTGTTGAAGCGCTAATCGCCAGCATGATCGTTATCAATCTTTGAATCCCTTGATTCATTGGTACCTCGCACTTAAAACAAACGACACATTTAATCTGTACAATAAGCACAAAATAGACAGAATAAAGCGCATTAATTGCCACTTGCGCAAATTTTACCGGCCGGCTGTCGATTTCTGGCGAACGGAACTGGATTCAAGAACTCTTGAATCAGTTTAATAAGACCAGGGCGCATATACCACATATAGTATTTTACCTTGACATTTATCAATATGTTGTGATATCATAACCTCAGCATGTCAATGATTGTTGCTGGCCATTGGTAATAATCATTTGAGGGCAGGCAGAGCAAGGTCAATATTGGACCTTGCACGATATGGTCATAGTGAGCGACGACTGGGCA
>JASFJF010000095.1:0-11254 GCA_050122255.1 Desulfobacterales bacterium | reverse complement strand
GCCTGGCACTCATCGGCTGCACAACCTCTGGAGAATTTTCATCCAGTTACGGATTCAGCGACGATTCGATTGCACTGATGGTCTTTTACTCGGATCAAATCGAATTCAAGGCTGGCATTGGCCGTCATTTATCGCAAAATCCGGATACAGCGGTTAAAAATGCCGTCAAGCAGGCCAAAGAGGGGTTAACTCAACCGGCATCGATCTGCCTGGCGCTCCCTGACGGATATAACCGCTCGTTTGATTCAATCATGAAGAGGCTCAACCAGGAGCTGGGTCAGGACTGCCCTGTGTTTGGCGGTGCCGCCGGTACCCTCTGGCATGAAAGCGATACCATACTGCAATTTTATAACGATGAAATTCTACAGGATTCTATGCCGATCCTGGTATGCGGTGGTCCTCTCGAATATACGTTTTCCATTGCCAACAGCTGGAAACCCGTTGGGAAGCGTGCCAGAGTTAATGCGTCAGAGGGTCGTACCGTAAAACAAATTGCAGATGTGAGCGCCATTGATTTTTATCGACATTACCTGGGCGATCATACCGAACCGGCCCGGGAATTTGTTCTGGCGGTGTATGAAAAAAACAGTGAGCGCTCTTACTTACGCGCCCCGATCACGTACAACCCGGATGGTAGTATTACTTTCTCGGAATCCATCCCCGAAGGGTCGACGGTTCAGCTAACCGAAGCCATCCGAGAAATTATAATTGATGATACAAAAGCATCCGTAAAAAAATTGAGTGCCGGCCAAAGCGGGTTTCATCCGGCCTTTGCGCTGGCCTTCTCGTGTGCATTTCGCAAAGATGTTTTAGGCACACGGGTCGGGGAAGAAATAAAAATGTTACAGGATCATCTACCGGCGCATGTGCCGGTGAGCGGATTTTATTCCTTTGGCGAAATCGCCCCCCTGGTAAAAGGCCAAAATAGCTTTTTCCATGGCGCCACCCTGGTCACTCTGCTGGTCGGTCAGGGCAAAGGGGAAGGTTTACATCGCCGTAATACTGAATATTATCGGCCAGACAACACTCGACCCCCAAAAGTGGCTGATGTTCATCTGGATGACCGGCAGACGCTTGCGCAGCTAAAGCAGGCCAATGAATTCCTGACGAGAAAACTAAACCGCTCAGAAATATATCGTCAACGTTTAGAAGAAATAAAGGATTTCAATGCACGCATGCATCATAAAATCATTCAGGAAGTCGACGAAGCCCGCCGCGAAATCCAGCAAAAAGAAGCTGCCCTGCGCAAAAGCGAGGAAAAATACAGGCGCATCGTCACCACTGCCGGTGAAGGCTTTATCCTCATGAATCAAGATCTGGTGATAACGGATGCCAACCAGGCCTATTGTCAGATGATCGGGTATACCAAAGACGAAATTATCGGCAAAACACCTTTGGACCTGGCCACCGACGATTTTAAACAGTATATGCAGATCAACCAGGAAAAAATTCTGTCCAAAGAATACCGTCGGTTCGAATGTTCTCTGGTTGCCCGAGACGGCCGGCACATTCCGGTTCTTGTCCACGGCAACACATTGCGCGACGACCGTGACCACGTCATCGGAAACATGGCCTTCGTGACGGATATAACCGAGCAGAAAAAAGCCCTGGCGCTGGCAGCTGAGGTTCAAAAAAGTTTACTACCCCAGGCAAGCCCTCAGGTTCAGGGCCTGGACGTGGCCGGCAAAAACGTCTCCTGCGAGGAAATCGGAGGGGATTATTTTGACTTTTTGGGTAAGAACGAATACCCCGCTGCTCCGCTTAGCATTGTGGTGGGTGATATTACCGGCCATGGCGTCGACGCGGCCCTGTTGATGACCTCTGCACGAGCCTTTTTGCGGATGCGCGCGGCTCAGTCCGGAAACATTTCCGATATCATCTCGGAAATGAATCGACACTTGGCGCTGGATGTTCTGGACACCGGCCGTTTTATGACGCTTTTTTATATGGCCATTGATCCGCCCAACGATCATCTCCAATGGGTTCGCGCCGGTCATGATCCCGCCATTCTATACGACCCGACGAAAAACACATTTGAAGAATTGGCCGGCACCGGAATCGCCCTGGGTGTCAAAGATGATTTTCGATATGAAACCTACCGCAAGACCGGTCTGGCCGAAGGGCAGATCGTTGCCATCGGCACGGATGGAATCTGGGAAGCCTGTAACCCCAGTGGGGAAATGTTTGGCAAAAGACGTTTTCAAGATGTGATCCGGGGTTATGCCGGAGAAAACGCCTGCGATATAATAGGCGCTGTTTATGACGAGCTGGACCACTTTACCAAGGGACTAAAGTCAGAAGATGATATTACGCTGGTGGTGGCCAAAGTTCAGAACTCATAAAACAGGTGTCAGGGAAAAGATGATATAAGGCTGAGTTAAGAGCGCTGCGAATCGGACGAACAATCACAGTTGGGACAGCAATCCGAAACCACCGGCAGCGCCTCTGTTAGGGTTTTTTGAGTTTCGGATTCGCTTTTTTCCTGCGCCGCTGTTGGTTTGAAGCGTGCCCGCAGGGCATTCCAGATCGGTTTAACCGACATTCCCAGAATAATCAGCGCACCGATCACCCCTGCCCAATACGGTATAATTTCCGATGCCTGACCTACCACCGCCTGAGCTGAAATGCCTAAAAGTGCGTACAGCTGATCGACGACCAATCCGAATGAGACGGCGCAAACTGCGATGGATGTCAGGTAAATGGCAGTTGCCCGCCTGCCCAGCACACCTGCTAAAACCGTTAAAGAGGCGATGTTGGTCGCCGGCCCGGCTAACAGAAACACCAATGCGGCGCCCGGGCTGACCCCTTTTAGGATCAGGGCCGCCGCGATGGGTGTCGAGGCTGTTGCACAGATATACAGCGGAATGCCGACCGCCAGCATGATCAGCATGGCGGGCAGTCCGGCGCCCAGGTATTGAGAGAACATATCCGGTGGTATCAGCACCGTAATCAACCCGGCCAGAATCATTCCGATCATAAACCAGCCAGCCAGGTCATTCCATAGATCATTGACGGCAAAGCGCATGCCGGCGGCAAGCTTCTCCCCAAAGGAGTGATGCCGGCGATGCTCTTCCGGTGAACAGTTTTCCCCGTTGCAGCAGCCATCCACCGGGCAGGTCAGATCCGGGGCGAAGCGGTTCGTTTCATCCTTTGAACCAAAGAGGTTTTCGGTAATGCCAGCAACCGTCGCGGTGATAAAAGCCGCAACCGGGCGGGCAACGGTCATGATAGGATCCAGCAAAGCGTAGGTGATCGAAATGGAATCCACCCCGGATTCGGGGGTTGAAATCAAAAATGCAGTGGTAGCGCCATTGCTGGCACCCTGTTTGCGCAGCGACACGGCCGCGGGAAGCACGCCGCACGATCACAACGGGATGGGGATGCCAAAAAATGCGGACTTTAGAACGGATCTAAAGCGACCCTGCCCCAGATGCGTGGCAATTGAACTGGGGTTTAAAAAAACCCTTAACAGTCCGGCTACCACCAATCCAAACAGGATGTAAATCGACGCATCAACCAACAAATTCCACGTTGCCAGCAATATCTCGATAGTAAATTTCAATTTTCTCCCTTACTTTTATGGATTTAAACAATTTTTTCCGATGCTTAAATTAGAAATTTTTTCGATAGGCCCCGCCATACGGCGTGAATTTCACATCTGTTTTTATGAACATTAAAGAGTTCAACAAGCCGCACAAGGGTTTACAAGGTGGCGTACTCATAGTGCGTCGAGGAAGTAAACCCGCGGAGAACACAGCATATCGGAAAAAGGCCTATTTAGGCATCGAAAAATTACTCTGAAACGTGCTCCAATCCTATAATCAACAACTCGGCCACATGTTCATCATCCAGTGAATAGTAGATTACTTGGCCCTCGCGCCTGCTTTTCACAAGAGCCAGATCTCGGAAACGCCGCAGTTGATGTGAAACGGCCGACTCGGACAGCCCCAGAAACGCGGCCAGGTCACAGACGCACATTTCCACGTTTTTGAGCGCCATGACGATCTTCAGCCGACTCGGATCTCCCAGAATCTTATAAATCGACGACAGGCGTTCAATCTCTTTTTCTGATACGGTGTCTCTGCGCGCCTGCTCGACCCGGTCCAGGTGGATCACCCTCACCTGGCAATCTTCACCGTCTAAACATTTGGTTTTTACGTAGCTCATTACCATTCCTTGAATATATGAACAAATATTCATATAAGCTCTTAACATCCTCTTGTCAAGCTATAATTTAGGTCGTCCGGTTGAGCCCATTCGGCCCGTTCATAGAGTAAAATGAAGTCCTTTTACAGCTTTTTTCGGGCTTAACCGGCTCAACCGGCAACCGGCTAACCCACGATAGAAGACGCATTTTTAAAACAGGTTCTAATAATTATTTAACACTAGCATAACTTTATGATAACAAAAGCCTAATATTTTCCTGAGTCAGAATCAATTTGTTAAAATTATGTTTGCATCACATTTTTAACCCAACGTCAATTTTGGAGCTATGCAATGGCAAAGGAAAAAATACTGGTGGTCGAAGATGAAGCGGATATTCTCGAACTGGTACGCTATAACCTGTCCCGTGAGGGTTATAGGGTCACCGGGACCCTGACGGGTGAAGACGCGCTTCGCAAAGTTCGTTCCGATCCGTTTGATTTGATTGTGCTGGATCTGATGCTGCCGGGCATGGATGGAATTGCCTTTACCAAAACGCTTAAAAATGATTCCAGACTGCGCAGCATTCCAATTGTCATGCTGAGCGCCAAAGGCGAAGAGGCCGACATCGTCACCGGTCTGGAGCTGGGTGCAGATGATTATATTACCAAGCCTTTCAGCCCGAGGGTCATGATCGCCCGGGTGCGCGCTGCGCTTCGCCGCCATAAGGAAGAACCGCAAAATGAAATGGCAATCGTCAAAATTTATGACCTGGAAATCAATCCCGGCCGGCGCAATGTCCTGGCAAAAGGGCAGCCCATAGATTTAACCTACACTGAATTTCAGGTTCTGCTGCTGCTGGCCAGACGCCCCGGTTGGGTTTTTACGCGCTCGCATATCGTGAATTCAATCCGCGGCAACGATTACCCGGTTACCGATCGCAGCGTTGATGTGCAGATCGTCGGGCTGCGTAAAAAGCTGGGCTCCTATGGAAAATATATCGAAACTGTGAGGGGTGTCGGCTATCGGTTCAAGGAGTCTCCATGAAAAAGCGCAAACGCCTGCTATGGCGGCTTTTTCCGTCCTATTTACTGATCACGCTGATCTCTTTGCTGGCTGTCAGCTGGTATGCTTCTGATGCTATGCGCCAATTTTTTCTGGATCAAACTGCCACAGATCTGAAAGCCAGAGCAACCCTGCTTGAAAAACAGATTTCAGAGCTCCTGTCACCGTTGAATGCCGCTGCAATCGATTCCCTCTGCAAAGAAGCCGGCCGGCTTTCGGCCACCCGTATCACGGTCATACTTCCGGATGGAAGCGTAATTGGCGATTCACGCGAAACCCCCCACCTGATGGACAATCATGCCAATCGGCCGGAAATTGTTTCGGCGCTGGCTGGCCAGGCGGGTCAATCAATGCGTTTCAGCAATACCCTTATGCAACGCATGCTGTATGTCGCCTTACCGATCAAAGATCAGCAGGATGTTTTAGCTGTGCTGCGCACATCGTTGCCGGCAACCGCTGTGGAGACTGAAATCAGATCCATCCAGATCAAAATTGTGCTGGGCGGATGTATTATCGCATTATTGGCGGCCGGTCTCAGCTGGGTGGTTTCCCGACGCATCAGTCAGCCGATCGAACAGATGAAAAAAAGTGCCGAACATTTCGCCGCCGGTGATTTGAGCCATCGTCTCACACCGCCGCAAACAGAAGAAATGGGAGGTCTGGCGGATGCCATGAATCAGATGGCCGCCCAGCTGAACGAACGCATTGAAACCATCGTCCGTCAGCGCAATCAACTCCAAACGATTCTGGCCAGTATGCTGGAAGGGGTGATTGCCATCGACACCGAAGAGCGCATTGTAAGCATTAACCAGACGGCTGCCGAGCTTTTTGAAAATGAACCGGTAAATTGCCAGGGGAAAAGCATTCAGGAGATCATCCGTTCCCCGGCATTACAGCAGTTTATCCGTGCAGCGCTCAGTAACAAAAAGCCAACTGAAGAAGACATCACAATATTTCAAAAAGAAGAGCGCGTTATCGATGTCAAAGGCTCTCCTATTTTAGACGCAAATCAGCGCCAAATCGGCACTCTGATAGTATTCCACGATGTGACCCAGCTACGACGCCTGGAAAACATGCGGCGTGATTTTGTAGCCAACGTCTCACATGAAATCAAAACGCCCCTGACCGCTATAAAAGGGTTTGTTGAAACCTTGCAACAGGGCAATGTTGAAAAAAAAAGCGAAAAAGAACGCTTCCTGGGTATTATTCAAAAACACGTGGACCGCCTGGATGCCATCATCGAAGATTTGCTGGCGCTGTCTCGAATTGAGCAAGAGGATGAAAAGAAAGAAATAAAATTCGAGTCGGTCAAAATTGCGGATGTGTTTCAGGCTGCCGTCCAATTGTGCCTGCCAAAAGCCGAAAAACAAAACATCCGTATCGACATTGACTGTGAAAATGATATAGCTGCTTTTTTTGATCCCACTCTAATCGAGCAGGCGGTGGTTAATCTGCTCGATAACGCGATTAAATTCAGTCAACCGCAAAGTACGATTCATGTCAAATCCCATCGCCATGAAGATGAGATGATCATCAGTGTTCAGGACCATGGTATCGGTATTGCCCAAAAACATTTGCCGCGCCTATTTGAGCGCTTTTACCGGGTTGACAAAGCGCGTAGCCGCAGTATGGGCGGCACCGGTCTGGGGCTGGCCATCGTCAAACACATTGCTCAGGCCCACGGCGGATATATAACAGTTGACAGCAAGCTAGGCGAGGGCAGCCGTTTTAGCATTCATCTTCCGCAAAAAGAGTAACCACAATTTCCGCTCACCTAACGGGTTGATTTGCTGAATTACATGTTCCCCAAAGCTTTCCCCTGAAGCGCAAAGGATGTAACTTCCAATTTAACCAATTGAATTTATGATTATAAAAAACATAGGGCTGATTTTAGCACGCATACCGGATTATCATTGATTTAACGTAAACAACGTGCTATTGCCTCGCAAACCATTTCAACGTTTCAGCTGTTTTCTGAACCCTGATTGATGGACCTGCCTGACGGCTGTGATAAGCAATCGACATACCTCCTGAAAACAATAACTCGCGTCTAGCACAAGAGCATGGGATCTGAATACACCGTACTGATCATCGGTTATTTTTTCGGATTTTATATGGCCTGGAATATCGGCGCCAATGATGTCGCCAATTCAATGGCATCGGCGGTGGGGGCCAAGGCCATTACCATTCGCCAGGCTATATTCATTGCCGGTATTTTAAATATCGTCGGGGCTGTCTTTATCGGCTCACATGTCACCCAGACCATCCGTAAAGGGATTGTTTCGACAGACATTCTTACAGATCCTCATCTGGCACTTATTGGCGCTTTATCTGCCCTGTTGGCCGCTGCCCTGTGGGTGTCTTTTGCCACCTGGAAATCGCTTCCGGTATCCACAACCCATTCCATCGTGGGTGCCATGATCGGTTTTGGTATCATGGCCGGCGGATTTTCGGTGATCAACTGGGGCAAGCTCGGTGCAGTGGTGTTAAGCTGGGTGATTTCGCCGGTATTTGCTATGATCATCGGCTTTCTGATGTTTAAGACCATCGTTAAATTTATTTTATCCAAAGACAATCCCTTCTCACAGGCCCTTAAAATGGCGCCTTATTTTATCAGCATCGCTCTTTTTGTGGTAATTTTATCCTTTCTTTTTAAGACACCCCTGGGAAAAAAATTGGCGATTAGCACTCCCCTGGCATTGCTGGTCGCCTTGGTTGTGGCTGTCGCGCTGGGATTCGTGGCTGTCAGAATCCTGCGCAAGTTTATAAAAAGGACGAATCTAAGCGGGGAAGAAGAGGTCTTTCGCAAAATTCAGATCGGCACTTCCTGTTATGTCGCTTTAGCCCAGGGCGCCAATGATGTGGCCAATGCCATTGGCCCGCTGGCCGTTATTTATTTTCTGGTTAAAACCGGGAGCGTGGGGGCCAAGGTTCCGGTTCCCATTTTTCTGCTTTTTTTCGGCGGCGTCGGCATTGCCTGCGGCATCGGTATGGCCGGGCACCGCGTAATGGATACAATCGGCAGAAAAATCACCACTCTGACCAACACCCGCGGTTTTTCGGTTGATTTCGCAGCTGCGACAACTGTGATGGTGGCATCCAAAATGGGGTTGCCGGTGTCAACCACGCACGCTGCCGTGGGCGGTGTGATGGGTGTCGGTCTGGCGCGCGGAATTGATGCTGTTAATTTTAGAATTATTTTAAAGATTATCTTCTACTGGGTTTTAACTGTGCCGGCTGCAGCCATCACCAGCATCGTTATTTTTAAAATTATTCAGCTCATTATCTAAAGGAGAACGTTATGCGCATACCCTTTATTTCAATGTTTATCACCTCACCCTTCGACGGTCTGCAGGAGCATGCCGAAAAGGTCAAAGAATGCGCCTGGGTTTTTCAGCAGGCTATTGAGTGTATCATCGAAGACCGATGTGAAGATTTTGAGCACTTCAGAAAAGACATTGATAAACTCGAAAGTGAAGCCGATGCCATCAAGCGCCGCATCCGGGGACATCTGCCCAAAGGAACTTTGCTGGCCGTGGACAAATTTGAGCTCTTCCGCTATCTGGGCGAGCAGGACAAGGTGCTGGATGTTGTCGAAGAAGGCCTTGACTGGTTGTCTTTCAGAGCCGCTGCCGGTATCCCCGAAGTACTCGAAAAAGATTTCATGCTTCTGGTGGCAGCAGTCATGGATCCCATCGAAGAGTTGAGCAAGATGGTGGCCGAAGCCCGCAAATACTTTTCAAACTTCTCTGAGAAACAGCGCGTTCGGGTTAAAGGTAAAATTCGCGATCTGCGTCACTACGAACACGAAGCCGATAAACTCGAAGATGCCATCAAAGAAAAAATCTTTAATGCAATCGAAGATCCGGTGGCCGTATTTCATCTGATCCGCCTAACCGAAATTATCGGCTCCATCGCCGACCATGCTGAAAATGCCGGCGACATGATGCGCGCCATGGTTGCAAAATAAAGCCTGCTGAAACCAATCCGGCATTTGTTGAGTTTCTTGGCGCTTTACGAAGATTGCCCTATCCTCAAGCTGGCACGGTTTACCCGCCATCCTATCAAACTTTGCTAATTCTATGCTTATTTTCTAAACAGCAGTTTTGCGCCTATCTGAACCATTCCATTCATAAAAAAATAAATCCAATTTTAACCTTTCCTTAACACAAAACTAATATGAATCATTCATGTAAGTAACTGAAAATACCAATTTATATGTGAAGAAATCACAACCTCTTGTCGACAGGTACGCTGAACAAAATGAACGCATTCCTTTTAATCCTGGGCGCGGCAATCTTTATTTCAGTTTTGATTATATGGCGATTTAAGACAATCGGAAAAAAGCATGCGAACGCAGAAATGCTGGTGCGCTTTTATCAAATGATCATCTAAAGACGATTTCTTGCCATCGTCAGGGAGGGCGCCTTGATATCTGAAATGGACGTACCGACAATGCCATTGCCGGGTTTTTCGAATCCAGCCTTGGGGCCGCAACAAACATTTCGGGCCATTATAGACACAATGGCTCGTCCGGGACAGCTTATTAAAATCAAGAGTGAGGTGAACAACATTGAAATGTTGAATACAGCATCTGCTGCCGTCTGCCTGACATTACTCGACGATGAGACCCCCCTGTGGACCGATTTGAGCTGGAATTGTACTGCCGTCAACTGGTTTCAATTTAATTGTGGATGCAGCGTTGTTACCGAGCCCTGTATGGCCCATTTTGCCCTGATAACCTACCCAGCCGACATGCCGCTGCTCAATGATTTCAAGATCGGCGATGAAGAGCAACCAGAATCTGCAGCGACGTTGATCATTCAGGTCGAGGGATTCAACGGCACCAATGGTCAAATGCTTAGCGTGCCCGGAGTAAAATCAGCCACTCATTTCGCACCAAAAGGAGTACCGGCCAATTTCTGGGAGCAATGGCAACTTCAAGCAGCTTTGTCTCCACTGGGAGTGGATATCTTGTTCACTTTCGGAGACCTCCTCGCTGCCGTGCCCAGAACAACTCAGATCAACGATTCAACACCCGAGTCAAAAAAGACTGCAAAAAAGGCGGTTCTCATTTGAACCGCCCTTAGAAAAAGGACATTAATGCGTTTAACTGTTGCATATCGATTAAATACTTACAGACAATGCCACTTTGTGGGCATGCTGTTATTGTAAAACTCTCTGAGCTAATGCCCGTCCATAATCCTTGATGACCGGTTGAACTTCTTCATCAAATAATGGGCTCGATATCATATAATCCGCCGTGGATCGATTGCAGGCCACGGCCACATTATACAATACGGACATACGCAGCAGTGCCTTTACATCGACATCATGCGGATGAGAGGTCAACGGATCCCAGAAAAAAATTAAAATATCAAGCCCGCCGTTGGCAATCATGGCACCCAACTGTTGGTCTCCACCCAGCGGACCGCTTTTTAGCCGGGTGATACTCAAATCACATGCTTTGGATAAAATCTTGCCCGTCGTGCCGGTGGCGAATAAATCATGCCCGGATAGTTTGTGAGCGTTAAACTTCACCCACTCCAGCATATCTTGTTTTCTTTCATCATGTGCAACCAGTGCTATTTTCTTTTTGATCTTCAATGGTTTCTCCAATCATTTCAATAAAAAGAGGTTATGTGGTTCTATGCTTACCTTAAACGAATTATTTTAAGATTTGATTCAAATCCTATTAGAATAAAATTCACAGTACATAATCTCATTGCGCACAAGTTAAAATGGCCTTTTTTTATGCCGTATTGCATTTATCAAATTTTAACGAAAATTTCATATCTACCTAACAGTTTCTTAATATTTAGGTAGCTGAAAATAAAACAGTCATCGGAGCGAACCCCCGCATAAAAATCACTTATTAAGCCATTGCGGCAACAGGCTAATCATTTTACTGAAGAGAGGAACACCCACAATGAAAAAGCCACGCGTTTTGTTTATTTGCGTACATAATTCCGGCAGAAGCCAGATCGCAGAAGCATATTTGAAAAAATTCGCTGCTGATAAATACGAAGTGGAAAGTGCGGGGCTG
>JASFJF010000094.1:0-11271 GCA_050122255.1 Desulfobacterales bacterium | reverse complement strand
CGGAGCCCAGAACCACTTGACGGAGATCCGGACCGGCAGCAGATGCGGGAAAGGGCGGTAATTTCAATTGACCTTTAAATGTGGCAACTTCCCCGCCAGCATAGAGCTGTTCAATTCTGCCGTAATGCCGGGACTGCTGACCGCTGGAGCGGGTGGCCACCCAGCCGCCCAAGGTCGAGTATTCGAAGCTCTGTGGAAAATGACCGAGCGTAAATCCTTTTGCGTTTAGCTGCTGTTCAAGTTCGGGTCCGCGGATACCGGCTTCAAAGGTTGCCAGCAAATTCGGGCCATCAATTTCGATCAAGCGATTCACCCGCTGCAGGGTAACACTGAGCACCGGACGTTCGGATTCACAAACACTGAGATGGCCGGCAACACTGGTTCCACCGCCGTACGGGATCACCACCGCATTGTGTTCGCCTGCGTAAGCCAAAACTGTGTGAAGGTCTTGAACGCTCTGCGGTTGTGCCACCCCGTCGGGGAAGCGTTTGAGCGTCCCGCCGCGCAGCCGAATCCAGTCCGGCAGACTCTGACCATGGGCACACTGCAGACGCTGCAACGGGTTGTCGGTCACAAGCGGATGTTGCGGCAGCCGCCCAGCCGGTATGCGTTTTAGAAATTTATCCAGGGGGTAATCCGAGCATATCCTGCCGTTTCCGACGCGTTTTTGTAAAAACCCCACGGCCTCGGGTGGCAATTCCACCCGGATTGACGCATCACCCCATCCGTTCCACCGACGCATTGCCGATTTCCTTATACGGGCACCCGGCCCGGGCACCCGGCCGTTATTCTTTCGGTGATTGATACTCGGTGATAAGCGCTCTTTTATGATGGCCTATTTCTGGCAAACGGCCGTATTTCGCGCCAGATTGCAATACTCTTTCGCATAGCCGCTTTTACAACCTTTTCGACCGAATGATCAGCGTGCGCAATGGCTCGTTCAAGCTCCCGGTAATAGCCCAGTGATGCATTTCGTGATTTTTCCTCCCTGAAGTAAGCAGCGGCCATTTGCTTATATATGGAAGCAAAATCATTATAAATCAGAGCGTAAACCGGATTGCCGCATCCCCGTGTTAAAAGCATTTGTAACTCCCAATCATAAACAGCAAAGGTGGTCTCTTGGTCTTCCGGCACTGGTTTTCGACTGAGAAAATCAAGCATTGTGTCAGGCTGGCGCATGGCTGTCAATTCTGCAACCGGCGGCAGCAAAACGGCTCGGACTTCAAGCAGCTGTGTAATGAAGCCGTTGGGAAGAAATTTTGTATATTTGGCCAGGGTGCCGATCATGCCAAGGCCGCCCTCCAACCAGTAATCATTGACCACCGTTGGTTTGCCATGCTTAATTTTAACCCAGCCTTCACCGGCTAATCGCTGCAGCGTTTCCCGCAATGTGGGGCGGGTCACACCGATCTGATCCGCCATCAGTCGCTCGCCGGGCAACGGCGTTCCGGCCGGATAGGTGCCATCCAGAATCGAGGTTACCAAAATGCTTTCAGCATATTGGGTGGGTCGCAACGGGGGGCCGAGTTGAGCTTTCATATGCGATCCTCCATGATAAACTATACTGGTAAGAGGTCATACCACTTTTCTCAAAAAATGTCAACCCTTCATTAGGCGACAAGGACCCGGACTGAGAAGAGTACGAGACGAAGAAACGCTGCCAAAACTCGTTGCCGTAACGCCTGCTCTTCCTCGAAAGAGGTTTCTATTGTAATCGGTATTAAAAAGCCTCCCGCGCACGGGCGATCTCTTCAACGGCACCCATAACGATCAGGGTCGTTCCGGCTGCCAGCAGGCGGGTGGGCGGCGGGTTGAATTCAATTTCATTGACGTTGTCTTTGGCGCCCAGCACCAGCAAACCATAATGCTCTTTTAATCCGCATTCACGGATTTCTTTTAAGATCTTTACAAAGCTGCCAGCATGCTTTAAGCTAGATAGGCCATACCTTCCTGATTGATGAAACCCGGAAAGCATTCAAACTGAGCCTTAAACGCCAAGTTGCTCCCATTAACCTGCTGGCGCAACTTTGCCGGCAGCGAGGTTGTCATGGACAAGCAAATCCCACTCATTATTGCAACCGGAAACCCGGGAAAAGTTTTGGAAATTGAAGATTTGCTGAACGGCTTTCCGATTCAGATCAAAAGCCTTGCTGATTTTGGACCGATTCCGGAAGTAGAAGAAGATGGCGAGACTTTTGAAGAAAATGCCTATAAAAAAGCCAGCTTCACGGCCAAAATACTGGGCATGCCAGCCCTGGCCGACGATTCGGGTCTGATGGTGGAGGCGCTGGGGGGTGCGCCCGGCGTTCGGTCCGCACGTTATGCCGGCGCGGATGCAACCGACCAGCAGCGGGTCGCCAAATTACTCAATGCCATGCAGGATCAAACCAACCGCAAAGCGGCTTTTGAATGTGTTATTTCGATCGCCGTTCCCTCCGGCCCGGCCCTTACGTACGAGGCGCGTTGTGAGGGACTGATTGCCGAAGCCCCGGCCGGGCAAAAGGGATTCGGTTATGATCCCATTTTTTTCTATCCACCCTTAAACAAAACATTCGGTCAGATGGCCCTTGCCGAAAAACGCGATGTCAGCCACCGGGGTAAAGCCTTGAACGAGCTCAGACAGGAAATGGAGAAGGTCTTGATCTGGATCCGAAGGCATATGCCGCCGGAAGAAAGACATTTATACATCCATAACGCGGAGGAGTGAAATGATTGCTGATTTGATTGCAGCCAACAGAAGCTGCCGGCGGTTTGATGAAAACCACCCGGTTGACTTAAGCACGCTGGAACAACTGGTCGATCTGGCACGTCTGTCGGCCTCGGGTGCCAATCTGCAGCCCTTAAAATATGTATTGAGCTGCCGGTCCGCGTTAAATGCTGAAATTTTTAGCTGTCTGGGCTGGGCCGCCTACCTGAAAGACTGGCCGGGGCCGGAACCCGGCCAGAGACCGGCAGCATACATTGTTATTCTGGGTGATCGTCAAATCAGCAAAGATTTTGGAGTTGACCACGGGATTGCCGCCCAGTCGATATTGCTGGGGGCCCGGGACAAAGGGCTGGCAGGCTGCATGCTCGGCTCCATTAATCGCAGCGTGCTGCGCACGGTGCTGGATATCCCGGCGCCTTTTGAAATTTTACTGGTCGTGGCCATCGGCAAGCCCAGAGAAGAGGTTGTGATCGAGAATGTTGGGCCGGATGGCAATATCCGCTACTGGAGAGACGAGCGCGCGATACATCACGTGCCGAAACGATCGCTGCCAGACATTATTGTTGCATCTCACAAGGATTGATGCATACGGGTTTAAGCCATGAACCGCGTTTGCGCCCGGTTTTGACCATCCGGTAGATCAATGCTAAACTAAAGGTAAATATAGCAAAATTCGGTTCTGCAGAAAGCTCAAGTGATGGATATATAACAAGGGCACGAAGAACACGAAAGGATAAAATAAATTTGTGTTTTCTATCTGTGACCTTCGTGTTCTTCGGGGTGAGATAGTATCAGACCTATTCTACTGGAGATTCCCAGATAACCGCATAGAAAAATTCAGAAAAGGAGAAAGGGCATGGGACCTCAGAAAGACTGTATCGACATCATAACGCAACTGGGGGGAATCACCGACGCAAAAGCAGCCCAATCGGTATTCGAAGATACAATGGAGGCCGATAACCTGGCTAAACTCAAGCGTATCCAGAATCCAGATGCTCTACGGAAAATCGCTAACGCCATCAAACTCTGCAAGCCCGACGCTGTTTTTATCGATACAGGATCGGAGGCAGATCGTCAATTTGTCCGTGAGCTATCTTTAAGAAAGGGCGAGGAATCACCACTGCCCATGAAAGGACACACCATTCATTATGACCTAAAAGAAGAGCAGGGCCGCATTATCGACAGAACGTTTTATATTTACAATCAAGGTGAAGAAGTGAGTTCGCTGGCGAAGAAAAAAGACCGAACTGAAGTACTGGAAGATATCAGGGACAAAATGACCGGTATTATGAAGGGTAAAACCATGATGGTCGGATTTTTCTTAAGAGGTCCGGTGGGCGCGCCGGCATCCAACCCTGCCCTTGAAATATCCAGCTCGACTTATGTCATGCATAGCGCGGCCATTCTTTATCGCAATGTATATGCCGATTTTGATCAGGAGGTCGCAAAGCGCAGGCATTTTTATGCCAATATCCACAGCGAAGGCTTGAACCGGCCTGAAGATCTGCCCAATGCCCGGGTTTACATGGACCGCAGCCACCTGACGACTTACAGCTTCAACTGCACCTATGCCGGCAATACCCTGCTCATGAAAAAGGGTAACCATCGCTTTTCGGTGGATCGCTCGGTTTATGAAATGAAGGGCGCGCAGATTGCCGAACACATGTTTATCACCGGCATCGAGGGGCCCGGCGGGCGTATTACCTGGATGGTGGGTGCGGCACCCAGCGGCTGCGGTAAAACAACCTCGGCGATGGCCGGTGATCATTTTGTCGGCGATGACCTGGCGCAGATGTGGATCGCTGATGACGGCAGCGTGCGTTCAATTAATCCTGAATGCGGAATTTTTGGTATCGTCGAAGACGTCAACTGGGAGGGTGACCCCTATTTGATGAAATGTTTGCGTCATGAGGGCACCGAGGTCATCTGGTCCAATGTGCTTATTGATGAAAGCGGGGTTCCCCAGTGGACCGGCAACGGGGAAGAGCCGCCGCCGACTAAAGGCACCAACTTCCAGGGGCCCTGGGAACTGGGCATGACAGACCAAGACGGCAAACCCATCCCCATGTCACATCCCAACTCCCGGT
This sequence comes from Desulfobacterales bacterium, assembly GCA_050122255.1. Lineage (GTDB taxonomy): Bacteria > Desulfobacterota > Desulfobacteria > Desulfobacterales > JAHEIW01 > JAHEIW01. The sequence goes on along the minus strand of JASFJF010000094.1, from coordinate 6,477 downwards.
GCACTTTGTCCAACAGCGCACTGGAAAACTATTCGGATAAAAACGAGGATCCCGCTGGCGTTGAGACCCGCATATTTACCTACAGCGGGCGTGATAGTGATACCATGCCGCCGGTCTGGGTCTCAAAGACCCCCGATGAGGGGGTTGTAATCGGGGCCTGCATTGTCTCCGCCGCCACGGCCACCGAGGTCGGGGCCACCGGCGTTCGCCGCCAACCCTGGGCCAATGCGCCTTTCACCCCCGGATCATTAGGCGAATATATGGATGCGCAATTTGTATTCTTCAACAGTAACAAAATTGCCGACGATAAACGACCGATTCTGGCGGGACTGAATTATTTTTTAACACATGAGGCCCGGGGCGGCAGCACCAAAAAATTGCTGGGTGAAAAAAAGGATGTCAAGGCCTGGATGGCCTGGCTGGATCGACGCGCCCACAAAGAAGTGGATGCCATTGAAACGCCCATTGGCTATTTACCGAAGTATGACGATCTGAAGCGTCTGTTTAAAGAACGCATCGACAAAGAATATCCGCAAGACCTGTATGATAAACAGTTTTCCTTGTACATCGATAACATTGTAGCCCGCATCGATTTACAGGAAGAAGCTTACAGCAAAGAGCAACATATTCCAGCCCGCTTTTTTGAGATTCTCAAAAAACAGCGCACAGAACTCTCGGCGCTCAAGGAAAAATACGGGCCGATTGCAACCCCGCAGCAGCTTGAAAATAACAAATCATCGAAAACGTGACCTCATTTATTTTTACCTCGAAGTACACGAAGAATACGAAGTCGAAATCTTAAGATATTGACATTTATCTTCGTGGTTCTTCGGGTGCTTTGTGGTGAATGGGAATGCCCGAATTGAACCTGCCGATTCAACAATCCACACTTAAGGTTGTATTGAGTCGTCGTATGCTGGTTGCCTTTCTAATGGGGTTTTCCGGTGGGCTTCCGCTGTTGTTGACCTGGGGCGTATTGCAGGCCTGGATGACCGAAAAAGGCGTCGATTTAACCTGGATTGGCATGATCTCCCTGGTTCAGATTCCGTATACCTGGAAATTTATGTGGGCACCCTTCATGGATCGCTTTGTGCCACCATTTCTCGGTCGCCGCCGGGGATGGCTTTTAATTGCCCAGATGGCGTTGGTGGCCGCCATTGTGGGATTGGGATTTTCGGATCCGGTAAGAAAAACCGGATTAATGATTGTGGCTGCTATTCTGGTCGCCTTTTTCAGTGCCACCCAGGATATTGTCATCGACGCCTACCGGCGGGAAGACCTAGCCGATGAAGAACTGGGATTGGGCTCCTCGATGTACGTTTACGGATACCGCCTGGGCATGCTGCTGGCTTCCGGAGGCGGATTGATCCTGGCAGACCAGATGCCTTTCTCTGCGGTTTATTTTCTGATGTCGCTGTGCATGCTGCCCGGCATTTTAACGACGCTGCTGACTCCTGAGCCGGAAGTCGTGGCTGGCTCACCGCAAACCATGAAGGCGGCTGTGGTTGAGCCCTTTATTGATTATTTCAACCGCAGTGGCGCCATCTGGATTTTGGTCTTTATCCTGCTCTATAAAATCGGCGACACCATGGCGAGCGGCATCACCATGCCCTTTTACCTGGAGGCAGGATTTTCCAAGACAGAGATCGGCACGGTTGTCAAATTTTTCGGCACAGCGGCAACATTGATCGGTGCATTTCTGGGTGGCGTGTTGCTGCTTAAAGTGGGTATTAATCGGGGCCTCTGGATCTTTGGAATCCTGCAGGCATTGTCAACTGCCGGTTTTGCCATTTTGGCCCGGATCGGTTATAACATTGCCATGCTGTCGGGTGTGATTGCCTTTGAGAACCTGAGCAGCGGGATGGGTACCGCCGCCTTTGTGGCATTCATGGCCAGCATTACCAATAAAAAGTTTACCGCTACCCAATATGCTCTGCTGACCGGGATCATGGGGCTGTCCAGGCAACTGGCGTCTTCGGTGACCGGTTTAATGGCCAAACATATGGGGTGGCCTGGATTTTTTATTTTCTGCACCCTGATTGCGATTCCCGGAATGCTGCTGCTTGTAAAAATCGCGCCCTGGAACTCACGCCTGGCAGGCAAAGACGCTTAAAATCGGTGTGCTGGAGCAAGAAATATCGAGGAACCATATGCCCAAACATCCACCTGAAGACAAAACCCTTGAGCGGGTGCAACAGCTTCTGGAGACTAGAAGAAAAATTATGGAGCTGCCACCTGAAAAGGCCCTTGACCGAATTTTAAAGGATCGCCAACCCGCAGCTCTGGTGCACTCGTTTCCGGAACAGGACTTTTACCTGTTGGTTAATGAAATCGGAGCCGAAGATTCGCTGCCGCTGCTTTCACTGGCGACCAACAAACAGTGGGAGTATATCGTTGATTTGGAGGCTTGGCAAAAGGATCATATTGACGTCAATTCAGTCACGCGTTGGATGAATTTGCTGATGGAGGCGGATTCACGGCGATTTATCCACTGGATTTTAGATGATCACCTCGAATTCATGGAGTGGTACCTGTTTAAAAATCTTGAAATCAAAATTCGTGAACACGATCAGGACCCCACCGATTTCGGCAATGAATTTTTTACACTGGATGATATTTATTATTTAAGATTTATCGATGTCCCAACCGAAAGTGAATCCCAAAAATTAATCGATGAGCAGCGCCGTAAATTATTAACCCAGATCGCCCAGCGTCTGGCCAGTACCGGCCATCTTATTTACCAGAGTGTTTTTCTGGAAGCGGCACACGTCATTCCGGCTGAAATTGAAGAAGATTGCTATCGCTGGCGGACCACGCGGCTGGCGGAAAAAGGCTTTTTACCATTCGATGAGGCCGTTGGGATCTATCAACCCATAAAGCCTGGAGAACTCGAGGGCAAACGCAAAAAGTTCATACCGCCAGCCTCCCGACAAGTTTCAACGCTTCCAGTACCCGTTTCTCCGCTGAGGGAATTGAAGCAGGACAATTATTTCACGCGTGCCTTGCAAACCATCGAAGCCGCCAACCTTGTGCAACTGCTTCAAACCGAATTTGCCCATCTGTGCAATCAGGTTGTCGTTGCCGATAGTCGGATTATTGGCGAACGCGATGCCTTGCAAGAAGTCGTTAAAAAGACCAGCGGTTATATCAGCATCGGCCTGGAGCAAATACTCAAAGACCAAAAAGACGATGCTGCCAAAGGGGCGGCATTGCTTACTCAATACATGCTTCAAGATATTTTCCGGGTTGGTTTTGGTGCTGCCCTGAAATTGAAGTGGCGGGCAGAAAAATGGCTTTCAAATTGCTGGTTTGCTCAAGCTGACCTGCGATTGACCTTTTGGGGAGAGCAGTGGATGGGAGTTGTCGGCGGTCTTCTGGTTAAAAAGCCGCTTTATTACGATAATTACCAGACCGGCGTTTTGTATCGTGAATTTGCCACTGTTGAAGACATTGGCAAATCCAAAGCAATATTCGACCAGGTGGTTGCGGTCGATAATCTATTGTCGGTGATGAATATCAAAATGGATGCGCCGGCCCAATACGGTTTTCTAACATATAAAAACCTTTTGCTGACCCTCTGGGCGCGGCATATGCGCAGGCTGAAGGGTGAAAAACTCAAGCCCTTAACCCGCAAGCAGTTTGTACCCTTTTTTGGAAAACTTTTACCGGAAGCGGCAGAAACCGGCTCCCAAGCGGCGCGAAAAATTCCTGACGAGATGAAAATCGCCTTCTTAAACTGGCTGGCGGCTGAGACGGGTTTGAAAGATTACGAACTGACCGATCGCCTGGGTCGGACCTTTGAAGACCTTTTCAACGAGATCGAAAGCGAATACGGTCAGGTCTCCGCTGCAGATATTAATCCCCGCTTTGTGCACCTGTTTCTTATATCTTCCCAGAAAAAATAGCCCTTCATAACGTTAAATCCACTCACACTCATCTTAAAAAGCGCCAATTTCATTACTTTAATGGTAAAAATATAAAAAGTAATAATACTATTATTGACAATGACTAATAAATAGTTATTCTTTTTTCTTAAAGCTGGATGACACGCTGGCGTAATAAATCCGACGGTTGTACGTGCGAACGGACACAATAATCAGAGGGCAAAAATGAATCGTGCCACCCAAATATACGCAAAGTTAATGACAAGTGCACAATCTTTTTTGCTGGTCACTTTATCAGCAACGATGCTGGGGCTTATGGGCTGGCTGCTCATCGGGGCTCCGTTTGCACTGATGTTTGTGGGCGGCACTGTACTGCTTTATCTGATTAATCCAATGGTTTCACCACAGGTCATGTTTAAGCTGCAGCGGCTTCGGCAGCTGCAACACTGGGAGGCACCGCAACTCTACCATATGCTTGAGAAAATATCAAAGCGCGCTCGATTGCCGTTTGTGCCCCAACTTTACTACAGCCCCAGTGCAATGATGAACGCTTTTACCATCGGTAATCGTAAAAGCGCAGCCATCGCAATCTCCGATGGTTTATTGCAGCGTCTCGAGCCTGCTGAACTTTCGGCCGTAATGGCCCACGAAATAAGCCATCTGCAGCACAACGACATGCGTATCATGGGTTTTGCAACCTTATCCCATCAACTGGTTCAAATACTTGCACTAATCGGGCAGTTTTTCTTAGTTATCAATTTACCACTGTTACTTCTTGGCCAATACACGATTAGCTGGATGGCGATCCTATTGCTCATATTTGCGCCCTCGCTGAGCGCTATTTTTCAATTGGCGCTTTCGCGAACCCGTGAGTACCGAGCTGACATCGGCGCTGCAGAATTAATAGGCGACGGCCGGGCGCTTGCCTCTGCGCTGGCGAAGATGGAAGTCTTCCATAAGATGCAACTCAAAAGCCCGTTTTGGCCAGGCTACAGGCCAACTTCTGCGGGAACCTTGCTGCGAACGCATCCACCGACCAAAGAAAGAATCCGTCGTTTGATGGGAAAACACGATCGCCCGACAAGAATCGACTGCCAAAGCGCTAAATCGATCCGACAGACTTCTCCTGGGATTTTAAGGCAAAGTCTCCGATGGCTGTTTGCGGATAACTGAATGGATAAGAAGCGGTCAGGGTGTTTTTCATCCAACTCATTTATCAGCAGATTTTTATAATTTTTTGATCGTATTTGTGATGATCTGAACGGCGCGATCAATATCGGCTTCGGTGGTTGGTTTGCCGGTGGTCAGCCTTAAGGTGCCCTTGGCCCACTCAATGGGAACATTCATGGCCTTAAGAACATCTGATACCTGTACCGTATCGCTATGACAGGCAGCACCGGCTGAGGCCGCAACCTCGGGCCCAATTTCATCCAGAATACGATTGGCTTCCATTTCAAAAAATGAGATACTAAGGGTATTCGGTAAGCGCAAATCCGGATGGCCGTTGAGTTTTATCTGTGGACATTGTTTCTTTAACCCCTCAAAAAGCCTGTCGCGCATGGTCTGCATATGCAGCTTGTTTTTTTCCAGGTCGCGACTGGCAATTTCGCACGCCTTTCCTAGACCAACGATTTCCAACACGTTTTCAGTACCGGGGCGCACACCCATTTCCTGTCCAGCTCCGTGCATTAATTTAGCGGGTAGGAATCCCTGCCGGATGTACAGGGCACCAACCCCTTTGGGGGCATAGACTTTGTGTCCGGCAATCGATAGTGAATCCACTCCCAGGCGGTTGACATCCACCTGTATCTTACCCACTGATTGGGCCGCATCGGTGTGCACAACAACATCGTGCTTTTTGGCCAGCGCTGATATTTTTTCAATTGGCTGAATGGTTCCAACCTCATTGTTGGCGTGCATGATGGAAATCAAAATGGTTTCCGACTGAATGGCCGCTTTAACATCGGCTGTGTTTACCCGGCCGAATACATCAACCGGCAGATAGGTAACCACAAAGCCGGCGATTTCCAAAAACCGACAAACTTCAATAACAGCCGGGTGCTCGATTTGGGAGGTTATAATGTGCTGTCCCCTGTGGCGCAATGCCTCGGCGCAGCCGATGATGGCAAAGTTGTTGGATTCGGTCCCTCCGCTGGTAAATATGATTTCCTGCGGCTGGCAATTTAGCAGGGCGGCAACCTGCTCGCGTGCTTTGGCAACCGCCTGTTTGGGTCTGTTGCCGTAGAAATGGGAGCTGGAGGGATTGCCGAATTCCTCTTCGAAAAAAGGCCGCATGGCTTCGATGACTTCCGGGTCATGGGGGGTGGTGGCGTTGTAATCCAGATAGATGGGTTTTTTCATGACACCTCTCGTTGATAGGTTTTTATTTAAATATGTTAATGCGCTTTGCATCTATTGCAAAAAAAATCCTGGCCGATGCTATCTCTTTAACGTTTTTACGCTGTTTTTACGGAGGGAAACAATGACGTGTTGGTATGCGGCAGGAATTTGGCGGCGCTGAAGCGGTTCATAAAATCCTGATTGACATTGAGCTCCAGGTAGGTGATGCGCTCGCGGATCCGATTGATTTCGT
>JASFJF010000093.1:0-11305 GCA_050122255.1 Desulfobacterales bacterium | reverse complement strand
TGAAAAAAGATTGAGATCAATCGCAAGTATCCCGGACCCGAAAAACCAGTTAGTTAAATTCGAGGATACAAAAAAGGCATACCAAATTATGCCTTGATCCGAGATTGCCCGATCTTGCCTCCGAGGAGGCCATACCCATCATGATGCTTAGATAAATAGCTCGATGAAATTTGTCCTCTCCAGGGCCTTTATTTTTTTGACCATCTCATTGGTGGCTTTAATCCTGGCCTTTGCCCGCTCTCTTTTTCTTCTGTGGTTCAAGCTCAATTTTAAAATCTTCATAGGCGAGCCATTCATTTCTCTGATAAGGTATCTGTACGAAGCCAGGGCCTTGGCTCTTTGTTTAAGGTAGCGAGCTTTAGCTTTTTCAAAGCCCTTACGCTGGATCTCGGCCACGATGCCGGCCAATTCGGATTGCCAGTCTGGGCGCCAGGTATTATCGACCAATCCGAAAGAAACCGGTTTTAATTTGCTGCCATAGACCGGGGAAAATTTACCCCATCTTTTTAAGACAGAAATCTTGACTCCCCGCTTTCTATCCCGACTGTTTTTCAAATATGAAACTAATGCTTTTTGAGTGGCCTTATAGGAAGGTTTAAACACCGCCTCGATCTTATCCGTGTAAACGTCAGGCCGGTGTTTTTTTATTTGATCCAAACTGGCTTTAACTATAGCCTTGGAAACTTCCCGCTTAAACTTATATTTTCCACCTTTGCGGGGCAAGGTGACGATGTATTTTCGGTTCAAAGCACCTTTTTTTATAGTGTTAACTTCCTTGCCGTGCCTTATTAGAATCTGAGAGAAGCCTTCTAAGCTGATACCTTTATCTTTGAGCCTATTTAAAACGCGTCTATGTTCCTCAATGATCGAGTCTTCATTAATGCCATAGAAGTTGAGATTCAATCCAATATCTAACTTTGCCTGCTGCTCGAGATCGTCATCTATATTTACCGATTCCTTCTCGGGGGCCGGTTTAGGCTTTCTGGCAGAAGAGGCTTGTGCCGACCCTCCGGAGGAACGAGGATTGACCGGACCAATGTATTTCGACTTGGTTTTAACTTTACTCCCAACACGGTAACTGCTTTGTTCGTAGACGTACTGATAGCCCTTAATACGCTTGATAACTCTATAGGTCAAAATAAATACCCCTAATTTAGTAGTGTTAACAAACAATAAATTACGATAAATGGATGAACAAAGCAATTAATATTATCCTACCCCTGAATAAGAGGTGCTCTATATCAATTAGCGAAGCTGTTTATCTGGAATGATTGAGCCTAAACGGGCAAAAAAAATAAACCCCAAACACAAGGCTCAACCACCAAAAAAAGGCTGGGTTTCCACCCTACCTTTAACGGCACCTCTTCACCTCCAACTATTCAGAAACGAATAACTTAATTATAGGAAGGCCGGGATTATCGGTCACATAAGCATAGAGCCGGATACATAGAGATTAACTGCACAGTTCTGAGTATCAACTGAAGCCACAATTTCCGAAGTTAACGGATCCCAAGACGCTGTTTTTTAGATTTGCATCACGAATCCATAAAAAACGAGAATTAGCGATACAGGCACGGTATCTACAATTTGAGTAAATGCGAATTATTTTGAATTGGCGCAGGTAATATGTAGTTAATAACTAAACGGCTATGGTAGGAAGTGTTCTGTTGTATATTGTTGATATTGACTGAGGACTGTTGGCATTATTCCTCAGTATTGGGATCAATTTGTTGTCTTCGATTTAGTTTATAATCATTTGCCGCGCTTTCTTAACTCCGTTACGCACTCACCGCCAATCCCCCAATTGTCTGTATTTACTTCATCGATCACAACAACCGTCGTTGCCGGATTTTTGTTGAGCACATCTACCAAAAGCTGTGTTGCACCATCAATTAATTTCGTTTTTTGTTCTTTTGTGACATTTTCGTTGGTGATCTTGATATTAATGTACGGCATGATATACCCCTTCAGTTTTTTAATTCATTGATAATTATAGAGTGGCAGGCCTAAAGATTAAAAAATGAGTGGTTTTTTGCCCATTATTAAAACAATCTGCATCTTTCATCAACCAAACTAAGAGAAATTTTCCCTTTTTCGCTTCTTTGGTTAACTGAAATTGAATACGGAATACTCTGGCAAAGTTGATCCTATAATGTAAGAATAACTTAACGTTAGGTTCAACAATTACAAATGGAGACAAATATGGCTTTTTTAACGATTGATGAAACAAAGTGCAAACAGGACGGAATCTGTGCAGCCGAGTGCCCCAGACGGATCATAATCCAAGAAGATGGCAAGAGTTTCCCTCAAGTTGCCGAGGCTGATGAGGTCTATTGTATGACTTGCGGACACTGCGTAGCCGTCTGCCCTCACGGCGCCTTGAGCGTGAGCGGGGTGGACATTGAAGACTGCCCGGAGATAGAAAGAGCCCTGGTTCTGTCCTGGGATCACGCCAAGCAGTTTCTTCGAACCCGGCGATCCATCCGAGTGTTCAAGAACAAGGCAGTAAATCGGGAAACATTGGAACAGCTAATCGAGACGGCCCGTTACGCTCCCACGGCCAGCAACGCCCAAAACCTCCATTGGACGGTCATCGAAGGGCGGGACCAATTAGAGCCACTATCTCAGCAAACCATCAACTGGATGGAACGGGTTATTGAAGCCCAGCCTGACTCTTCGGCGGCCGATTAATTCCGCCCTTTTGTAACTTATTAAACTAACGGCTACGACGGCATACTGCGCACCGCCCAGACCCTGATTGTTCCCTCCGCTCCTAAAGAGAGCGCCAACGGCTTGGTGGATTTGAGCATCGCCTTGGCGTATCTTGAGCTGGCAGCCCTGCCTTTGGGTGTGGGAACCTGCTGGGCTGGTTTGCTTCGAGCGGCCATGCTCGCCGCCCCTGAGTTGGTGGAATCCATGGGCCTGCCCGAGGGACACACCTGGTTCTACCCAATGATGATCGGATATCCCAAGTTTAAGTATTATCGGTTGCCGGAGAGGAAAGCGCCAGTGATCCACTGGAAGTCGAAACTCTGAAAAACCTTGCGATATTCATTTGATATCTCAAAAATCGCCAAACTTCATGTATCTCAATATACATGAAATCGGCTGATATTTGGTTTTTGCCATATGATATCACCACCTGCCAGAATCCTCGATAATGATTGACTAAATCCCGAAGGTTTGTTTATTAATATTAAATACACCATTCTACCTGACCTGAAGCGGTTTGGAACACACTGAACGAATGAAAAATTATAAATTCAGTTTTTCAGAATAATTATCCGCTGCACAATGTCTTTCCTCAGAGTTAGTGACGCTCATGAAACCGACTATTCAATTTTTGTCCGATGAAGAAGTTAAACTTCTTCACAAGCAGTCTTTGCAAATATTAAATGAAATAGGGATGCGCCTACCCCATGAGGAAGCTCTTGAGCTGATGTCACAAAACGGGGCAGAAATTAGGGCTGACAATGTGGTGCGGTTTCCGAAGCAATTAGTGCAGACCGCCATTGAAGCGTTACCGAAGCGAAAAGAGGTTACCCTGTACGCTCGTGACCCAAAGCACAACGTCACCTTTGAAACTCACGAACCGGCGCTCGCGTGCATGACCATGGCGTTAAATGTCATTGATCCTCACACCCGGCAGAAGCGATTGGCAACCGATAAGGACCTCGCAGCTTTGACCCGCATTGCTGACCAGTTGGAAAACATTCGCGTGAACGGGGGCTTGGTGACACCCCAGGAAGTCCCGGGAGAGTTTAGCGATTGGTACACATGGGCAACAACCATAAAAAACACGACCAAACACATTACCGGTGGGATGCTGGGGGCCTGTTGCGTACAAGACGCTGCAAAAATGGGGGCCGCTGCACTCGGAGATGAGAAACACTTTCGTGATAGACCATTCATCTCCGGCTGGGTTTTGACCCTGCCACCTTTAGGTATCGATTCGGAGTCCCTGGAGGCACTGATGGAAATGAGCCGATGGAAAATACCGGTCATACTCAGTTCGGGACCGATACTGGGAGCATCTTCACCGGTGACTCTTGCCGGTACCATCGCCCAGGCGCATGCCGAAATTTTAGGATGCATTACAGTATCACAACTGACAAATCCCGGAACTCCAATTGTGTATTCCAGTTTTGCACGCGGTATGGATATGAAAAGCGGCACGGTATCCATGGCGTGTCCAGAATTTGGTATTTTAAAAGTCGCTCTAGCTCAAATGGGCAAATATTTAGGTTTACCCATCCGGATGCCCGCGATGCTCAGAGATGCGAAGATCTTGGATGCCCAGGCGGGATTTGAAACAGGAATGGTCGGCACGGTAACAGGTTTGATCGCCGATATATTGGATGGAATGCAGCTGGATATGGATCTTGTTGTCGATTTTCCCGATCTGATCTTTTGCAATGAGTGTATGGCCGGCATTCGCAGAATGGCCAGCGAACTGAAGGTTGATAGAGATTCGCTGGCTCTTGAATTTATAAGAGACGTCGGTCCCGGCGGCACTTTTTTGAGCCACCCTCATACCTTCGATAACTTTCTCGGGGAATTGTGGAATCCGAAACTAATTGAACGCCGAAACTGGGAATTATGGGAAAAGGACGGATCCCAAAGCATTTTTAAAATTGCTGAAAAAAGAGCCCTCGAAATGCTGATCCAAAAACCCTCTGCCCCACTCCCGGAAGCAGTTGAAAATCAAATTGATGAGATCGTCAGGATAGCCCAAAAAAAATCCACCGGAAGTTAGTTTGATAAATCATGTTTTCCGCCTACAATTGGCTAACGATGTTCATTTATCTGGTTAAAAGATGAATCCGAACGCTTGGATTTGCCCTTTTTATTTCCGTAAACCCGCATTTTTCAGGACTTCATTTTGACACCAGATTTATAAATGCGATAAGTTGCATGTATCCATTTAATATCTGTATTTTTGCAATTATCTAAATGAGGTAAACAATGAATAATTTAATTCAAAAAAGCCTTTTTCTTCTGGTAACGCTATTTAGCTTGATCGTGGCAACACCGGCAAAAAGTGAAACCGAGAATGTTGTTAAGTATTTTTCGGCTGAGTCAGGCGGTATCTTGACCATCGAAAGTGATCGAGGGTCAATTAAAGTCGTAACGTGGGAAAAACAAAAGGTGGACGTTTTGGTTGAGAAAAAAGCTGGGAAACAAAAACAGCTGCATGGTTTCAAGGTTAATTTTGAGCAAAAAGGCAACGAGATATATGTAGAAGGTGGTGGCGATAGCAACAACAGGGTTTCCGTTAGATTTATCATCAAAGTCCCCCAAGAATTTAATCTTGATTTAAAAACTGGTGGTGGCTCTATTGAGATTTCCAACATCAGCGGTGAAGTCAAAGTAACAACTAGCGGCGGAAATATTGGTGTAGGCGATGTTATTGGAGGTAATGTTGAGGCAAAAACATCAGGCGGTAATATTTATGTGGGCGATGTCGGCGGAAATCTCAAAGTAGATACTTCTGGCGGAAATATTCGATTAGGAAACATTAATGGGAAATCCTCAATCGACACATCAGGCGGCAATATTACTTTGAAGCAAGGCGGCAGTGATGTTAAGGCTGAAACTTCTGGTGGCAGCATCAAAATTGGGCCAGTTAAGGGTAAGGTCGACGCGGACACATCAGGCGGCAGTATTCAAATTGGTATGGCAGATGACGATGTCGTCGCAAAAACCTCCGGAGGCGGTATTAATGTTGAAGGTAGTAAAGGCAGTGTCAGTATAGGCTCTTCGGGTGGAAATCTTTTTGTTGGCAGCAGTGGCGCCCCTGTTAGAGCGGAAACCTCCGGTGGCAACATCAAAATTTTACAAGCAAAAGGCTTTATTGAAGCGGATACTTCTGGCGGCAATATAGAAGCCGAGATGATTATTGATGATAAAAATGTAGACACCCATGTAAACTTAGATTCCTCAGGCGGATCAATAACCTTGCATATACCCGAGAGCATAGCGGCAAGCGTGTCTGCAATACTGAAAATCACTCGTAGCGCCAAGCGTGACTATCGGATCTATTCGGATTTTCCATTAACTATTAATGGAGAGAACAGTAGAAAGATTACAGCTAAAGGGGATATTAATGATGGTGGTGATAAGATCAAATTAAGCACCACAAATGGCGATATTCATATTAAAATGCTGAAAGAATGAAAAATCAATACAAGAGAGCCATCTATTAGGTTTCTGCTATTTATTGGTAATAAAATTTACCTTTCAAAAGTTGCGATTTCTCCAGCCCACTAAAAACCTTGCGATATTGACTTACTATGTATTTGTAAAATTACGATTGTCAGGTTTCCCGCAAGGTAACTAAACTTTAGAAATTTTATACTAAATTGTATATACAAATTGGAGGTGTTTCATGAAGTTAGCTGATCATCCAACTGTTAGAGCCTATAGAGAGGGAAAAATTAATCCACCAAAACCACCCGCAATTCTGGAATCGGCGCAATTAAATAAGATGGCCCTGGCTGCTGGGGCGGATGATGCTGGGTTTGTCGATCTTTCGCGGGACGCCATGGCTGATTTCCGACAGGATCTTTTAGATGCCATGCCAGCCACTCAGAGCGTCATGACGTTGGTCTTTCGTGTGAACCAAAACCATCTTAAAAGCTTGACTCACTCTGTTGCCGACTATGAATTCAAGCAGGTTTGGATGGAAGCCAATAAAATCGTCAGGCAGCTGGTAATTCAACTTCAGCTAAACGGAATCAAGGCCCTGAATATGCCGGCTGGATTCCCCTACGAAGCGACCCGTTGGCCCGGAAAGATGTGGCTGACCTGCGATAAAGTGTTTGCCGTAGAAGCCGGTCTGGGCCATATGGGCTATAATCGGCTTGTTCTTCATCCCACTTATGGGGCCAGCATCATTTTGGGATCAATATTGCTGGCCGGTAGCTTTGATCAATATGACCAACCACTTGATTTCAACCCCTGCATTCAATGCGGTCTATGCCTGAATGTGTGTCCTGTGGGTGCCATTAAAAAGACAGACGATTTCAATTTTATGGCCTGTTACTCCCATAACTACCGCGAACGGTTGGGGGGATTCCAGAATTGGGTGGAGCAGGTCGTAGACAGCAAGAGCCACGCCGAATACCGTCGCAGGGTCAGCGACAGTGAGACCATTTCCATGTGGCAACATCTTGCCATTGGTGCCCAGACCCGTTGCGATCGATGCATGGCAGTATGCCCGGCCGGAGAGGAGGCCATCGGTGAATACCTGGATGACCGCAAAGCATACGCTAATCAATATCTGAATAAGTTCAGGAACTTGAGCGAAACGATTTATGTAGTTAAGGGGTCTGATGCCCAAAAACACGTCCAATCGAATTTTCCTGCAAAGCGGGCCAAAATAATCTCAAATGGCATCCGCCCCAACTCAGCAGCGATGTTTTTAGAAAGCCTGCCCCTGGTTTTCCAGACGGGTCAATCAAAAGGCCTCAATACGGTTTACCATTTTACTTTTACCGGGGCTGAAAACCTGGAAGGGACGGTTACCATAAGGGAAAAAACATTAGCGGTGCAAGAGGGTCTTAAGGGCAAACCCGATTTGCACATAACCGCAGATAGTCATACATGGATTAAATTTTTATCAAAAGAAATTAATTTAGTAAAAGCCCTGGTGACCCGCAAAATCAAAATAAAAGGCTCACCCAAATTAATGATCGCGTTTGCAAAATGCTTTCCATCTTAAGCAACTGCATGATTGTTTCGCGATTGGATCTACTGCAGCTCCGAGAATAAATCACCAGTCCAGCAATAGCTGATTTCCCATCAGCAAGATTTTAGCTACATAGTGCACAAGATAAACCATTTCTTTACCACCGATTCGGATTTTCGGATTAGTGTGCCCTATATACAATAAGCTCAAATCCATCCTGAATTGTGTCATAGGCACGCTATCCCGAATAAATAATACCTCATAAAAGAATTGATAAGTGATTGGCCAATCTGCAATTAGCATTGGTTACCATTTCAGCATTAATTGTCAGAACAAGATGCTTGCACCGAGCTTAAGATTCTATCCTTTAAAAACCCTTGCGATGCCCGTTTGAAACCTTACTTTTCTTTTAGTCCTTTGCATTAATTATTCCCAAAAGAGATAGAATAGTTCATGTACGAAATTAATGACGCCCATTTCTTAACGGTTGTTATAATTGTCGGTTCGATAATGGTCACGCCCATATATGTTATGGCTGTTTATGTATTCAGTGGGGCATCACCGAAGAAAGCTTTTCAGATCGGGATTGCTTTTCTGGTCTGGGGTTCATTCATGGCGTGGGTTTGTTTGAGACAAATACCGGACAAGTTGGGGCTGATGGGAGATCTTATTGTTCCGCTTGCATGGATTCTGCCCAGTTTAATTTTGTATTGGCAAAGAAGCTGGTTTTTAAGTCAGAAACTGTCTCAAAAATGGTTGGTCGGTTTACAGCTGTTTCGAGTTATCGGTGGGGTGTTCCTAATAGAGATGGTGCGGGGGCATATACCCGGAGTTTTCGCCTATCCTGCAGGCATCGGTGATATAATTGTTGCTTTGGCTGCTTTTGGCATATTATTAGCTTACAAAAAAAGCGAGCATATACCGGGTGTGTTTATAATTTTTCTCATTGTTTTAGGAGTAGCCGATTTTCTGAGCGCTTTTTTCTTTGCCCTAACATCAACTCAGGGGCCTTTTCAGTTATTTTTTCCGGCCATACCGAATAGACTCATTATTTTTCCAACCGGTATGATACCTCTGTTTTTAGTTCCATATGCGATCTTTTTTCACGTACTCTCTTTACTCAACTTTCAAACGTTTGAAAGATTGCATCGATAGGGGGTTTCTCAGATGTGGAAATATAGAGGTGAGAAAAGACCGGATTTCGCAGCACTGCCGGCGCCCGGTCAAGAATCGGTTTGGGATTATCCCAGACCACCCAAACTGGTGCCGGATAGCCGCTTGGTAGAGGTTTATTACGGTGATCAAAAGGTCGCTTGGTCTCATGGAACATATCGTGTGCTTGAAACCGCCAGTCCACCCTCTTTTTATATTCCATCGAAAGATGTGAATTGGGAGTTGCTCAGCTTTTCAGCGGGAAGCTCAGTATGTGAATGGAAAGGCGTGGCGAGATACTGGACCCTGTCGTCTAACCCGAAGGTCGGCGTTGTTGGCTGGAGCTATCCTGACCCTACACCGGCATTTAATCAAATACGTGACTTCATCTCGTTTTATCCTGCCATTTTGGCTTGTTATGTTTCAGGAGAGCGGGTTCGTGCCCAGCCTGGCCAATTTTATGGCGGTTGGGTTACAACTGAGATCGTCGGTCCTTTTAAGGGAGATCCCGGAACAGAATACTGGTAATTGTGGTGTTGTCTCAGAAGTTAAAATGGTTTAAAGGCTTTGAAAAAAATAAACTTATAACATGCTGAAGTGTGGAGATTGCAAGGATTCTATTTAGGCACGAATCATACAAAACAGACCGTGTGTAAAATATTGATATAACAATACACAATACCTACGTTCTGATCAAAATCAATCAATTAGGCCACATACATTATTTTGTTTTGTATTGACCTCTCTTGAACAATTTTGTATTGGTATTTCTGTATACTTATAGAGGGGTATTATCTTCTTAGTCTGCATCTCGATTGGATCATGTATCTTGATGCGAATTTGAAAAATTTTTCTACTCTCCTTTTCCTTCTGATAGATCGCTCCTAATTCAGTCCAAACCCTCTTAAAGCCTTCCACAAGAACAAAATTATTTCGGTGACCATTTTCTCATGACACAATAATAAAGGAGAAAATTATGAGAAAAATCATAATCTTGTTCTGTCTGATCGAGGCTCTTTCTCTTTCATCGCTAGCGGGCGAGCAGGTCAAAATCGGAGCAGTTTTTTCCAAAACTGGGATAGCGGCAATACACAATGCGCCTCTGATTGAGATGATAAAATTGGCTGCCGAGGAAATTAACAATGAAGGTGGATTGCTTGGGCATCCTGTTCATTTAATCATGCTCGACAATAGAAGTACGCCCATTGGTTCGAAACTGGCAGCCGAAGAAGCAGTGCGGATGGGTGCCTCAGCCGTTATTGGGGCACACTGGAGTTCACATTCCCTTGCCCTCGCGCCTATCCTCCAAAAAGCGGGAATCCCTATGATTTCACCGGGCTCGACTAATCCAAAGGTTACTCAGATTGGAAATTACATTTTCCGCGTCTGTTTTATCGACTCATTCCAGGGACAGGCCATGGCGAGATTTGCATACGACAATCTCGGCGCACGCAAGGCGGTAGTTCTGAAGAATATCGATGAGGAGTACAGTATAAAGCTTGCCGAGTATTTCATGGATGCATTTCGGCGTATCGGCGGCAAGGTTCTTTTAGATGGAAGTTACAGGGGAAAGGCGGTCGATTTTTCCGACGTACTTGAGGCAACGGTGAAGCTTGCTCCCGACGTGGTTTATGTCCCGGGATATACAAGAGACAGCGGACTTTTAATCAAACAGGCGGTATCCATGGGGGTGAAAGCAACCTTTCTTGGTGGGGATGCCTGGGATGAAATATACAAATACGGCGGAGAAGCGATTGACGGCAGTTACCATTCTGCTCCGTGGCATCCCGATGTTCCTTTTCCAAAAAGCATTCACCTCAAGAAAATATATCGCAAGAAATATGATATGCAAATAGAGAATATGAGCGCCCCGCTAGCATACGATGCATTCATGGTGTTAGCAGACGCCATAAAACGCGCTGGTACACTGGATGAGGTCAGACTCAGAAAGGCCATTGCCGAAACCAATGGGTTTCAAGCTGCCACAGGATTAATATCTTTTGACGAGAATGGCGATCCCCTCAACAAGGAAGTCATCATTATAAAATTGGATAAAGGTAAGCCAGTGTATTACAAGGCCATCAAGCCTTAGAGAGATGTATGAGCATGAACTTCGTGAGGAGAAATCCCAGTCTGCAAACTGAAAATTCAGCAGAGGGTCCCATGAAAAAGAGAACTTTCATTCTGTTTTTTCTTCATATTTTCTTTTTAGTATCACCGGTCCATGGCGAGGAGCCAATTGACATCGCAGCCATTTATGCGCTGACAGGAGCAGCTGCTGAAACCAATGCGCTAACGCTCCGGGGAGTGGGTTATGCGGTTGATGAGATCAATAGACAAGGTGGAATTTTAGGGAGAGAAATAAATCTTTTGGTTTTCGATAATCAAAGCACACCAATCGGTTCTACCATAGCGGCAAAACAGGCGGCCAAGGCCAATGTGTCCGCCATCGTGGGATCCGAT
>JASFJF010000092.1:0-11399 GCA_050122255.1 Desulfobacterales bacterium | reverse complement strand
GAGAATTTTTGAAGATAATAGATAACCGTATTTTCATCTGTCTGACGGTCAGCCCCAAATCCCACCAGCCCGTCGTAGGTTTCCACAAAATTATGCGAGTGCCGCATCATGACCACCTCTACTTTCCAGAGAAAAGATTGAACAAATGATAGTTGATTCATAAAGGAAAAAAATGGTGCGGTCAATATGGCGAATAATGGGGTGTATTTTGCATGATAAAAGCTTCTACTGCCAAATATCTCGTGTGATATGATGGATCCTGATGAGTGCCGTAAAATTGATTTACAATATACTCTCTAATTCGCTGGATGGTGAACAAGCAGACTGCGAATAGTGGTGGCCAGGTCGTTTTTGAGGACCGGTTTCATAATAAATTTTTGAATACCCATTTCCAGGGCTTTTTCTTCGGTAATGTCCTCGTTAAAACCGGTGCATAAAATCACTGGAATATCTGGTTTAACATTCAACAATTTTTGGGCCAGCTCATCGCCGTTCATGTGCGGCATGGTCATGTCCGTAATCACCAGATCATACTGATTCGGTTGTTCTGAAAATTCCTTGAGCGCTTCGACACTGTTGGTTCGAGCGGTGACCTTGTAGCCAAGATTCTCTAACATCTGCCGCTCCATGGAAATGATTTGCTCCTCATCATCGACTAACAGAATGCGTTCGCTTCCTTTTTCCACGCCGTTGACGGGTTCATATTCCGTTTGAACATCCCCCTCCTCGGCGACTGGCAGCAAAACCGTGAAAAGTGCGCCGCTGCCTGGCGAGCTTTTAGCGGTGATATCGCCGCGGTGATTTTTTATGATACCGTGAATGACCGATAATCCCAGACCGGTGCCTTTGCCCTGCTCTTTGGTGGTGTAGTAGGGCTCGAAAATCCGGTCGAGTACCGATACATCCATGCCGCAGCCTTCATCCTTAACCTGCAGTTGCACATGCCTGCCTGGCTGCATGCCGATTTTTTGAACCGTGTGTTCGTATTCGACATAGATCTCTTTCAGGCTCACTTCCAGTTTGCCGCCTGTGTCCTGCATCGCCTGGTAGGCATTGGTACAAAGGTTTATGATCACCTGATGGATCTGGCTGGCATCTCCCATTACCGGCGAACAGTTCTCGTCGATGTCGTGCACAATTTCAATAGACGCCGGAATTGATGCACGCAACAGCTTGAGCGCCTCTTTAGTGACCTGTTGAATCTCAACCGGTTTGCGCTCCTGGCCACTTTGCCGGCTGAACGCTAGAATCTGTGTGACCAGGTCCTTGGCGCGGTTGGTGGCCTTGATAATTTCTTCCAGGTTGTTATGGGCCACCGAATCCTCCGGCACTTCCTCCATGGTCAATTCAGTGTAGCCGACGATCGGAAATAAGATATTATTAAAATCATGGGCTATGCCGCCCGCCAGTGTGCCAATGGCCTGTATCTTGAGTACCTGCTGCAGCTGGCGTTCATATTTGGCCAGAGTCTGGGTGCGCTCCTCAACCATTTGTTCGAGGATTTCATTCTGGTTGCGCAGCAGCGAATAAAACTCGAGGCTTTCCAAAGCGTTGGCGGTATTGAGCAAAATAATTGATAACAGGGTCAGAGAAGTATCGGGAGTCTTGCTGTTTTTTTCGGGCAGCAAACCGACAAACATACCCCGGATGCGCGCATAAGTGGCAATAACGTGTAAGACAAATTTGCGACTGTGATCTCTGGAAGAAATCAAAATGCCGCGCTTTTCTCGAATGGCCCAGGCAAAATAGCCTTGTTCAATCATGTGGTCAACTTCCGCCTGCACAAAGCTTTCCGAATTATTTTTACTGCAGACGGATAAATGAAAGTTTGAATTTTCTTCGTCCACCAGGTAGAGCGCGTTGGCTTTAAATGCAATCAGGTGGCTGATGCGTTTATCGGCCTCCTTTAAAATATGCTCGGGGCCATACCCTTTGTTGATATTTTCCTGGAAATCGCCAAGCGAAAGGGCCATTTCGAGAGCATTCTGTATAAACCGCCGGTTTTCTTCAAGATAATCAATTCGAGCCAGAAGCTTTTCGGCGTCCATCCGTATGTCAGCAACTTGGTTCATCGTCATTTGACAGTTTCAACATCGGTTCTAATGCAAAATATTGATGGGTAGCCTGCTTGGTCACCGAATCAAAACAGCTCGGTGACAATTCAAGGCTTTCCCAGGCGGCAGTGTCCAGGGGCGGCACAAAACGCTCACCGCTGGTGCCGATTCCCAATCCGTTTGTAAGGATATCAGCCAGATGGACCAGGGTGGCCGGCAACGGTAGCCGAGCCTTTTTGGGGCAATGATGGAAAAATACATTGTTTTCCAGAATCATGGGCAGTTTCCATTGCTGTAGAAGATACTTGACCAAGTGGGTGTGGTTGCAGCCCAGATAGTCAGTTTCCTGCATATACAGCAACACATTGGAAGAATGCGCATGGCTCAGTATATTGCGTGATTCATCAGGGAAATAACTGTACAGAATCAAGCGCCCCAGGTCATGCAGCAGCCCGGAGACGAACAGCTGCTCTGTCTGAGGTATGCCTTTGTGTGCGGCCAAAATGCGTGAAATGATGCCGCATGCTAGGCTATGCCTTAGAAAGGAATGCATGCTGAGTATCTCTTTTGGGATTTTATGAAACAATGAGATCAAGCTGATACCCAGGGCCAGGTTGGAAATTTCTCGGGTGCCGATCAGGGTAACCGCCAGCGATATTTTGTCGATTTTGGACGGAAATCCGTAAAAAGGGGAATTGACGATCTTTAATAGCAGAGCCGTTAAACTTGGACTGCGCTGAACAACCTGGGCAATATCATCTGTCGATGACAAGGGATTGGCAATCACCTCGTTTAATTCGAAAATGATTGACGGTATTTCTGGCAGTATGATCTTATTTTTTTGCAATTGTTGCAGAATATTATTGCCATTTCCTGCTGGCGGGCTGCCAGCCGACGCCAGATCAATCATTTTATCCGTTTCAACGAAATTATGTTTGCTGCGGAATTCTACAGAGATACGGAAAATTTCTTTGATCGCTGGATGCTCCATATCGGCATGGCGAAACAGGTTCTTGGTATCTTCCTCAATTTTATCAAGTCTAGCATGACTTGCCGGGTCGGTGGAAGGGCGACTGCCACCATTTTTTCCCTGGATGTTGACCTCGGTAACCCCCCAGATCTTAAAAATTCGGATATGAGTGGACTGGATCTCTTTATCCTTTTTCAACAGCAGGCGCCCCTTGATATCCCTGACTTCTTCATCCAGTACCATGCCCGGTTTTAGGTCGTTAATGTGCGTAAGGCCCATTTGCTGTGACTCCAGCTTTCAAGATCCAATCGAAAAATTTTATAAGATACCCAAAAGATATATAATTTTGTATATAGCTGCCTGATCCCGTCCGCCGGGATGTTCTCAAAGGTGTCATTAATGATTATCGACTCCCACGTGCATAAACTTAAGAAAAATTAAGAAAGATCGGTTTGTTCGGAAATTTTCAAGGAAAAGGGGTCGGGTGTTGGCGCCGCCAAACCTATGCATTTGGAGTGCCCTTGAGCTGCCGGGCAAATTTTGAAAGGGCTGTCAGGTAATCTTGCAGACCGCGCATGAAAAGATCGTTGTGATTCGCATCGGGAATTGTCAGTATGGTTTTATCGGCAGCCGGGCAGGTTTCAAACAGCAGGGCGCCTTCTGAGTGGGGAATAATATGATCATGCTCAGCATGAATGATCAGCGTGGGTTTACGAAAACGGCGAATTTTGTCTAGGTTTTGAAACCCCAAGGCCTCTTCAAATCCAATTTCTGCAGCCTTGATACCCAAAATCTGCAGCAGGGGCGCAGAACGCGCAAACCCGCTTTCGACAACCAGACCATCAATTTGGGCAGCGTAATGCGATGCCAGCTCCAGCACAGATGCACTACCCAGGGAACGGCCCATCAAAACAAGCGGCCCGATATAGGCTTTTTCAGCAAGCCACCGGCGGACAAAGTCGAAAATAATATGGCAATCGCGCATCATGGCCGTTACCGTGGGGCGTCCGTTGGAGCGACCGTAACCGCGATAATCAACGACCAGGAAGTTGATACCCAGTTGATTGACGATCGGGCCGAATTCATCATAGTCTGCGACAATTTCGCCGTTGCCGTGAAAAAATAAAATATTCACACCCGAGCGCTCGACCAGGTGAAATCGGGCGCCGATGCGCGTATCGTCGTCGACCGGGATCATGATCCGGCTTTCATCGGTTGCTGGTTCGGATTGCCCGAATTCCGGACGCGGATGAAACAGGACATTTAATATGCTCGGCTGGTCCAGTAGCGAATAATCGATTTTGTTTACATCAATCATCTATTTAAAGTTTTCCGCGATAGTATGCCATTTGAGCGGCAATCGGTTTAAAAACATCCAAAACGGTTTGACGCTCTGATCGCGTAAGCGGCGATGCTGCGCGTCCAATGGCGGCCAGTGTTTCGACCTCTGCCGGCGTTGTGCAGCCCACTATGGCAACATCGATATCGCATGACAGTGCGAAGCGGATCAGCATTTCTGCCGTGATCTGCGCCCGGGGCAAAAGAAAATGTGCGGCGCCCAGAACTTTCATTCCAACAACGGCTATCCCCTTTTCTCTGGCCGCCGGTAGGGTTTCGGTTAAAAATCCGCCCAGAATTTCCTCCACCGGATTGACCGGCAGCATCACTGTGTCAATCGGCCATTGCCGGACTGCCTGCGTCAGGATCCGCGGATCGTGGTGTCCGGTTACACCGATGGCGCGGACTTTACCGGTGGCCTTGGCGTGAACAAAGGCTTGCAGTGCGCCGCGGGCCCCTGATATCATTGCAAGATCAGCGGCGGTGCGGACATCATGAATTTGCCACAAATCCAGATAATCTGTTTGCAAGCGCCGCAAAGATTGGTTCAGATCAGCTGCTGCGCCATCTTTGTCGCGGCTGGCCGACTTACTGGCCTGAAATATTGAGCTACGGGTATCCGGGTGTTTTCCCCAGCGGCTGCCGTAATAGCGTTCGCTGTCGGCATAAACGCGGGCTGAATCAAAATAAGTGATTCCTTGGTCGATAGCTGCCTGGATGACAGCCTGGGCTTCGGGTTCACGTCCGTGCGTCCGCAGGATGCCTTCGCCACCCAGACCCGTGCGAGTCACCGTTTGGCCGGTTCTTCCAAATCGCCTTGTCTCAATCCAAGCTGGCGTCATCATGCGGTCCCTTTCAGGAGCAGTCAGGCGGGAATTCAAGCATACAGGCGGCGACCTCTTTAAGGATTTTCACGCCCACCATCGCGGTCATATCCAACAGGTCGCGGTCGGGATTGTACTCAACGATATCGGCACCAACGATCGGGGTCTGCAACTGCTGAATCAAATCTATCAACTGCCGGGTCGACAGGCCGCCGGGTTCATGGTGCGCCACGCCGGGGGCAAATGCCGGATCAAGAACGTCTACATCAATCGAAAGGTACAGTGGACCTTTCAATGGCAATCCAGTTGCGTTTTCCAGTTGCTTTGTGGTGATGATTTCGGTGCCAAAACGCTCGGCCTGCTGTTTCTGGTGCGGGTTAAGTGTTCGAATCCCGATCTGAACCAGGCGTGCTGCTAGCTGTTCTTCCATGATGCGTGCAAACGGGCAGGCATGCGAAAATCGGTTGTCGTCATAGCTCTCATACAGGTCCGGGTGTGCATCCAAGTGCACAATTTCAAGCCGGCCGAATTTTTTATGATAGGATCTGACCAGCGGGTAGGTAATGGCGTGATCGCCGCCCAGCGAAATAAGTCGAATACCGCGGGTCAACAGGTCGCTGGTGGTGGCTTCAATCACTTCAATGGCGTTCGGTGCGCCGTCAATGTCGATGTCGCCCAGGTCGATAAACTCGGGCCGATCCGCCAGATCGATGCCGGATTCCGAACACAGATTGCAGGCCCCGGAATGCATGACTTCACGGATTCGGGCGGGGGCAAGAGCGGCGCCGTGCATAAATGACGAAAAGGCATCGAAAGGGACGCCGACAACGGCTACCGATCCTGCAATGAATCTTTCAGAATATTTTAGCATTTAACCATAAACAGCCTGAATTCGGCACGGATGAATCACTGTTGCAGCGCTCTCACCGGCAGCACCCGGCAGCCTTTGTTATCGTACAGGTCAACGGTAAATGCGCTTCCCAGGTTGAAATCGAATACAATCGGCAGCCCCAGGGCCATATCCGAGGTCCAGACAAGGATACAGCTGAGTCGAATCTGGGGAACCATTTTGACCGTATGACCGCAAAGCGTTTGATAGCCCTGATATTTGGGCTCCTCTACAAAAAGGCTTTGTAGTTCCGCGGCTGTAGGAAGTCGCCAGTTCTCGTACAGTTGCGGGATGGTGTCCGGAAACTCATCTGTCAACCAGCCGCCTATCTGACTCCAGAGGATATCGGCCTGGTTATCGGTTTTGGCCCACATTAGGCCGAGTTTGCGATCGGTGACGGTGCCGTTACCGTGATCGATGAAACGCTGTTCTGCGCGGGCAACATCATAACATCCGGTTGTCACCACCAGCAACAGGATAACGCCAGCGGCCAGTGCTTTGGAGATGATATCAATCATAGTGATCAGAGGCGGCATCGGTTGGATCATTAAGGTTGCAGCCCATGAACGCCCGCTGCGCGCCGCCCAGTGAAGAGTAATAAAGAACACTGCGCATGTCAACCCGCAACTCCGCAAACTTTCGGGCTCTTAGAGTGCTGCCCGGTTTAATAGCAGCTGCCGGATTTGCGCGCAAATCCACCGCATGCGCTGCTTTTGAAAGCCATCACGTTTGGCAGTGACTGTCATCGCTTTCAAGCGGCCGCCCGTTCAGGGCAGGTGAGGCACAAAGCCGGCGCTTTGATAGATATTCCGGGCGGTCGCTGAAAGAATAAAATCGATAAATTTCTGGGCGTTGTGCGGATGCAATGCCTTTTTTAGGCAGCAGATATAATAGTTGATCTTGTCGCGCTGATCCAGTTGGCTGCCGGGTTCGATCTCGTCAAATGCCAAGCGGGCCGACCGGGCCTGGACCGCTTCCGTCACCCAGACGGGTCCGACGTCCACCGATTTATTTGCAATCCGCAGCGGCGTCTCCCTGTGATGGACAAGCGTAAAAATTGTTGTGCCTTCGGCCCGCTTTTCTTCCATGACGCGCTTGACGAGGGCATCGCCGCCGGCCTGGCGGTACATGTCAACAATGTGATGGGCAATATCTTCATTTTCAGGGTCCGGCTGTGAGATACGGACATCATCTCTTGCCAGATCATTCACCGATTCGATCCCAGCCGGGTTGCCCCGGGGGACCATTAAGGTCAGGCGGTTGTGTAAGTACAGATGTTCGCCCGGCGGCCGGATGTGCCCTTGCTGTGCCAAAATGTGCATAGCCTTATGGTTAACCGAGCTGTAAACATCCGGATAAACGGGAAACGGTTTGTTTTGCCACAGAGCTCCCCCGGCCAATATCTGCTTGAGCTCCAGGCCCGGTGGCAGCGTTTCGTAAAATATATTTTTAATTTCGGGATGAAGATCTTGGAAAGCCGAGATGATTTCAGGCATGACCATAAACTGATTACCCGCCATGAAAAGCACCAGATCTGCTTCGGCCGCTATTTCCAGATGATGCAAATCATCGGCGCGGTCGGCGGGGATAACGGGTAAATTCTTTATGTCCATTGTAAGATCCTTTATTGAGCATTGCTGATACAAGCATTCAAAATTTTTTTTTGAGCTTGGACCGTACAACGACCTCTGAATGCAATGTGCGATGAACCGGGCAGCGATCGGCGATTTGCAACAATCGTTTTTTTTGCTGATCATCTAGTTCGCCGGCCACATCGATTTCACAGTCAAATTGATCCAGCTGGCCTTCTTTTGTCCTGCACGTCTCACAATCGGCCGCATCAATTTTTTTATGGTTCAATTGAACGGTTACCGCTTCCAGCGGCCATTGCTTGCGGTCTGAATACATGCGCAGGGTCATGGCTTTACAGGTTCCCAGGGCCGCCATCAACAGGTCATAAGGTGCCGGGCCCAGGTCGGTGCCGCCCATTGAAGGGGGCTCATCTGCCACCAAACAGTGGCCGGCTGCTATAATGTCGGTTACGTAGGCAGACTTGCCAATTTGAGCGGTCACCCGATATTGAACTTTATTGCCGGATGGCTGATCTTTGTCAGAATCATCGATGTATTTAGCGGCCCAGGCTGCAATAACGGCACCGGCATAGCGAGAATCTGTCTGTTGGGTGAGCAGGTGGTCGGCCTGATCGAGGGAAATAAAGCTTTTGGGATGCCGGGCCGCCTGAAAAATCTGGGCGGCGTTTTCGATTCCTACGGTCTCATCAATCGGTGAATGCAACACAAGCAGTGCCCGGTTTAACTTTTCGATGACGTCTTTCATATTGACCAGCTGCAGATCGTCTAAAAACTGCTTCTTTAGCCTAAAGGACCTGCCCGCCAGGCTGACCTCGGCTTCGCCGTGGCTTTGAATGATCTGGGTGGCGTTGCCAAGAGCCCGGGTCACATGCCGGGGGTCGGCCGGCGCGGCAATGGCGACCACGGCCGTTGCGGAGGAAATGCGGTCAGCCGCCTGCAGCACTGCCGCCCCTCCGAACGAATGGCCGATCAATATTTTAGGCCCTTGATAATTGGATTTTAGGTAATCGGCGGCCGCAATCAAATCATCAACGTTTGAGGAAAAATTGGTATCGGCAAATTCTCCCTCACTTTCTCCAAGCCCCGTGAAATCAAAGCGCATCACCGCAATGCCCTCTTGGTTTAAAGCCCGGGTGATATGGGCGATGGCTTTAATGTTTTTTGAGCAGGTAAAGCAATGGGCAAACAGGGCGTAAGCCGCCGGTTTGCCGGCAACCGGCAAATCGAGCCTGGCCGAAAGGACCTGGCCGTCTTTGTTTTCAAATTCGAGTTTTTTGAATTTCATATGCGTCCCTCACGGATAAGCTTTTAGAAAAAGTCGATTATTGGAATTGACCTACATCATTTTCATTTATGCCGGATCTAAGCAATCTTGCTTGCGCAAATACGGCTCCCATGGCATCTGCAGAGTTCCGTTTTACCACGCCTTTCATTTGCGGTTAAGTTTGGCATTTAATCAAATGCAATTCAATTCTATTTTGCACAGGATATCATTTTTTCTTTTTAATGAATTTTATTCATTATATTAATGGCTTGACATTCAATAGCCCTCTCGATAGAACATTAACCATCGGTCGATAATGCTGCGGCAGCATCGGCAACGCAGCAATGCGAACCCAAAATCAATTCATTCGAGGATCGCATTTTCATTTCTGCTACAATGCTGTTTTCTATTCCCCATAACCCATTTTCAATGAGGAAAAGGAGGGTTTACCATGATCGCAAAGAATACGAAATTGCTCATGATTTTTTTGCTGGGAATTTTTCTAATCCTGCCCGTAAACATGGCCCTGGCGGCTGAAAAGCCTATTATCATTGGAGCGCCACTTTCTACTGCGTTTGTCTATGGTTGGGGCCCTGAAAGAGCCTTTACACTGGCAGTAGAAGAAATCAATGCTGCCGGCGGTGTAAACGTGGGCGGCACCAAACGGCCTTTGAAACTGGAGGTCATCGATACCCGAGATCTAGAGCCGGGTGTACCGGTTAGCGAGGCCCTTTTGGCGGTCGAAAAGCTGATTCTGGATAAAAAGGCAGATTTCATCGTCGGCGGACCGGTTCGTTCTGAAGCGGCTCTGGCCGCCATGCCGCTTTTAAGCAAATACAAAAAGGTTTCGATCCTTTCAACGGGTGTCCTTACGCCCAAGTACCACGCGATGGTGGCCGAAAATTATGACAAATATAAGTATTGTTTTCGCATTCACGGTGAGGCCAAAAACCTGGTGGGCGAAATGTTTGCCAATTTTACCGAACTGAAGGAAAAGTATGGTTTCAACAATCTTTTTATCATTGCCCAGGATGTATCCCATGCGCGCGGTGCAGCGAAAGTCATGAACACGGTGGCCACTAAAAAGGGCTGGAATGTCACCGGCGTGGAGATCTACCCCACCGGTGCCACCGATTTTTCAATGGGATTGCTCAAAGCCAAAAACAGCAAGTCCGAAATCATCAATATCTGGATGGATATGCCCGAAAGTGCCATTTTACTGAAACAATGGTATGAAATGAAAATTCCGGCTCTGCCGTTTGGCTCCACCTTAGCAGCTGCCGAGCAGCCCGGTTTCTGGAAAGCCACCGACGGCAAAGGCGAATTTACGCTCTGCAATGTGGTTAACGCCGGGAACGCGCCATCCGAGGCCACGCCATGGACAATGAAGTTCTATAACGCTTACGAAAAACGATGGGGTATCGCACCGGAGGGTTTAGGTGGCTCCAGTAGTTACATGGCCATCTATGTGTTACGGGACGCCATCGAGCGAGCCGGCAGCCTCGATTCAGACAAGATTGTGGCTGAGCTGGAAAAAACCGATGTGATGGGTGTCTACGGACGATTGAAATTCGACCCCAAAAGCCACCAGGTCATTCCGGCCAAAGATCCAGAGACCGGTGCGGTGGGCAGTATCCTGCAATGGCAGGACGGCAAGCGGGTAGTCGTTTATCCCAAAAGCATTGCCAAGAGCAGCATTCAATTGCCGCCCTGGATGAAAAAATAGCACCTGAATCTCGCAGTAAAACAAATGCGAGTTTCAGATACAATTTTCATATTGCACCTTAATCAAAATATAGACATACAATAAAATACCCGTTATGCGGGTTGAGGGTGTTACTTGCGTTGCGCCTTCAACCCGTTTCACGCCTGTTTCTCCCTGATCATACCATGCAGATATTGATCTACGGTACCATAAACAGTGTCGCCCTGGCCCTATACGCCCTGGGATTTGCCATGGTCTACGGCGTCAGTCGTTTGCCGAATTTCGCCCATGGTGCCCTCTATGTGACCAGTGGTTTTATTACCTGGACATTCATCAACACACTGGAACTGAATTATCTGGTCAGCATCCTGCTGGCGATGTTGGTCACCGGAATTATCGGTGCCCTGATCTACCAGTTCGTGCTGATCCGAATCCGGGGGATGGAAATATCTGAAATAATGGCGACCTATGCCATCGGGCTGGCCATTCTGGAGGGGCTGCGCTGGGGTGGTTTCAGGGGCCTAACCTATACCCTGCCGGCTTTTATCGAAGGCAGCACCGAAATTGCAGGCGTATCGG
The DNA here is from genome assembly GCA_050122255.1 of Desulfobacterales bacterium. Taxonomy (GTDB): domain Bacteria; phylum Desulfobacterota; class Desulfobacteria; order Desulfobacterales; family JAHEIW01; genus JAHEIW01. The sequence goes on along the minus strand of JASFJF010000092.1, from coordinate 184 downwards.
TGGATTACCAGCGTTTGCTGGTCGTTGGTATCGGCGCGGCGGTGGTCGCGGTGCTTTTGTTGTTTACCCACTATACACGAATCGGTCTGGCCCTGCGAGGGATGGCGCAGGACGAGCGGGCCGCCATGATGCTGGGTATCGATTCGGACCTGATGGCGCTTGCGGCCATGGGCTTTGGTTCCAT
>JASFJF010000091.1:0-11460 GCA_050122255.1 Desulfobacterales bacterium | reverse complement strand
CTGCCCGGCTCAATGCACCGATGCCGCTTTCAGATGAAAAGCGATAGCTTTTTTGTAGAACGACCAAGGCATCTGGCAGATTAGAATCCCCTTCAGCCGTTTGTACGCTGACATCAATGTCTTGGCCGGTTACATCTCGAATCGTATCTTTAAACCGATTCGAAAATCCGTGCATGACATCCCGATCGCAGATGTCTCCTAAAACCGATCCAGCTTCGACAGAAGCCAGTTGGTCTTTGTCACCGACAAAAATCAATCGCGCTTTTTGAGGCACGGCATCCAGCAATTTGGCCATCAAGGCCAAATCAACCATGGATGCTTCGTCTACAACAACCACATCGGCCATCAACGGGTTTTCTGAGTGATGACGAAAATAAGGGCTGGCCTTGATGGGCTTTAGCATCCGGTGAATGGTGAACACTTCGGTTGGAAGACTGCGTTTAACACTTTCATCACAAACGATCTGATCCCGCGCCTTTTGGAGGGATTCCTGTAATCGGGTTGCAGCTTTACCTGTAGGAGCGGCCATATAGATACGAAGCCGCTGTGTGGATAGCAATTCAAGCAGCACGGCCAATACCCTGGTGACGGTAAAGGTTTTGCCGGTCCCGGGCCCGCCGGTGATCACACAAAAATGCTTTAAACAGGCAACGGCCGCCGCAATTTTTTGCCAGTCCACCTCTGGCGACCGAATTTTTGGAAATAATCGATCCAGGATTTTTTTAAGATGCTGAAGATTTAGTTCGGCTATCGGTTCTGCAATTCTGCTTTTAATCGAATGGACAATGGTCTGTTCGTATTCCCAGTATCGATAAAGATAGAGACGATGGCGAGTATCCAAAATCAACGGGCAGATATCGCCGGGTTTGCCAACCGCCGGGCTGGCCTTCAATGCTGTAAGCCAATCTTTTAGCGGTGGGCATACAACCGCCGGGCGGTTATGCCTGCTGTCTGTCAATGAATTTCCTGCAACCGTTGCAAGATCTAAACAAATGTCACCCTGGCCGACTGAATGGCTCACCAGACCGGCGGCCAAAAACAGGTCTGCATCCCCTTCGGTTGCGAATTCGCTGATAAACCTGGCAAAATGCAAGTCGATCGCTGACAACAGGCGGGTCTTTAAAATATCTCTGATAGCTGTTTTTTTCATTATGTAAATTTTTCAAAATCCGGAATGAGTGCCTGTCCCAGATCACTGACAAGTGCTGCTTCAGGCCGCTCGAAATAAATTCCAGATTCCGGACTGCGACGATGATCAATTCCCCTGATAAATATGTACAAAACCCCGCCAAAATCAGTTTGATATTGAAAGCCAGAATTTTGTTGGCGCAAATACTGGCAGAGAGCCAACACGTAGATGTGGTATTGCAGGACGTAAAAATTATGGTGCATCACCGCATCAAGCGCATCGCGGTGGTAACTGTCAATCGTGGGGCCCAGATAATTGGATTTCCAGTCGATCAAGAAAAACTGGTGACGGTATTGGAATACCAGGTCTATATACCCTTTCATGAAGCCGCCGACCGGACTAAACGTCAGCTTCTGTAAGTGGACTGGAAAATTTATACGGCCCTGGTGGTGGCCGTGACGCCTAAAGACGGCCTGCAGTGTTGACGGCTCAATCGTGTTTAACGGAAAATAGAACTCCATTTCATTGATGCGCTGATGAATACCAATCGCAGAAAGTGTCAACTCAGGCAGTTGCGGTATTAACGGCACATGCAGCACGTGGGAAACGGTGTCGGCAATAATATCTTGCCAGGTGTCGTCAAAACCGTAAGCCTGCAGCATATGCAAAATGATGTTTTTGAAAGCGTCTGCCGAGCCGGCGGTGTAGTCCAGTTGTTCCAGCAGGTCATGGAAAAAATTACCGGCGCGTGACCCTTTTGGAAAAGCGAAAATGCCATTCGGTACCGGGGCTTTAGGAGACTCGATTTTGCTTTCGATCCTATCGCTCGTATGTCTGACCCGTTCTTCGAGTGCATCGCGATCCGGCAGGTCGATGTCGGCGCTCTGCCGTGAGATCAGAGCCGAATAACTGGAAACCCTCCAGCTGGTGTCGATCGAGCCCGAAAAATTCCGGCATCTGAGGTGCTCGGATCGATCCGATTGCGCGGACAAATGGCCATCTGATGGCTCGGGTAAGGAAACGACCTCGATACAACCATTTGATCTTTTGGCAAGCATGGAGAGATCCGCCAGTCGGTCTGCATCAGATTTAGCGTTTACCTGGCGTTTGACCTCAGCCACCATATCCACTGGCTGCCGGTCATTAAAGGTTGCGTTTTCAGTATGCAGCAGATAAGCCAAGGCTGAAGATTCAGCGGTATTGATACGGCCCCATGCCAGATAGCACTTTGATTTGGCACGGGTTAAGGCCACATACAGCAGCCGGATATTTTCAGCCAACAGCTCATTTTGGGCATGGATCAGGTGGGTAGCATAGGATTCTGATCCCAGATCTATCGTCAGGTGCTGCTGGTTGGCGCATGGATCCGATTTATGAAAAATGATGTCAGCGTCTTTTACAAAAGATCCTTCCCAGCCATAGGGACAGAACACCACTGGATACTCAAGTCCCTTACTTTTGTGAATAGTGACAATATTAACGGCCTTGGCATCGCTTTCTAATCTGAGCTGGTGTTCTTCCAGACGCGGCGATTTGGGGTCTCGTTGCTCTGCCAGCCATTTTAAGACACCGTTCATGCCCAAATTACGGCGCATAGATTCCTGATGGATAATCTCTGCGAGATGCAGCACATTGGTCAGACGACGCTCTCCATCGGTAAATGATAGCAGACGTTGTCGAATCTGCTCTCGGTTCATCAGAGTACGGAACATTTGCATAAATCCCGAACGTTGCCACAATTGCGCGTATTCACGGATCCTGATCAATTGGTCCTCCCACTGGTCCAGGTTTAGATCAGCCGTCAGCAAGTCCTCTCCCCGGGCGCCCATCATGTCCATTGCCAGAGCCGCCTTGAGAAACTCCGGCTTGTTCGGAGCCGATACACTCAGTAGGAGTTTCTCGATCTCCATAGCCTCACGGGAATCAAATATATTGCCGGTGCTGTGTAAAACCGATGGGAGACCCCTGGCAGACAAATGCGTATTGATAATTCGGGCCTGGCGGTTGGTTCGAACCAGCACCGCCATATCACCCGGCTGACAGGAGCCGTTTTCGGAGCAGACAAGCCGGAATATTTCGTCGGCAACCGCTTCGGCCACCAGGCGTGTGGCCAAGGTTTTGGTCACCGGTTTTGCCTTGTCTGAATAAGGTCTTGAATCCAAATACCATAGGGTCATTGGCGTTATGCCTTCTGAGGCTTTTTCCTCATGGTTTTTTCCTGCCTGCGCCGGTTCAAATGAAATGTCTTTAAATAGAAACGGTCGTTTCACGTGAGAAAAAAGTGTATTGATAGCCGCAATCAGAGGTGGTTTCGATCGCCAGTTTTCGCTGAGGGTAAATTTGGTTTGAGCATCTTTGGCTGCCTTCAGGTAAGAAAAAATATCCGCTCCACGAAAACTGTAAATGGCCTGTTTGGGATCCCCGATCATAAAAAGCAGGCTGCTCTGGTCCGCAAAAAGCCGCGAGAAAATTTCATACTGGACACTATCGGTGTCCTGAAACTCGTCAACCAGAGCCGCACGGTATTTATGGCGAACCGCGTCCGCCAGCGGGTGGCCCTTTTTGGTAACCAACGCCTGTTTGACCAGAATCAGTAAGTCATCAAAAAATTGAATATTTTTCTGGGACTTTTGAGCCCTCAATTCTGACGGTCCTGAAACCAAGAGCCGCGCTTTAAGGTAAACCAGGTGCTGTTGCAACTCAGTTTCTAATTTGGCAGCACGCCGGTAAAGATCGTCGCACAAATGAAAGAAATTAAGGCTCGGTGGCGTGTGACCCTTGCGAGTAGAAGTTTTTAATTTTTGAGCGGTAAATTTTTCAAAGTTATTAAACAGCGGAAACCCGGTGCTATTGGGGGCCACGTATCGGTCCATATCGTCGATCAGGGACAAAATGTTCAGGTCCCGCTTGGTGATGCTCTCGCGTTTCGGTAGCGCCTTGAGACTGCCGTACTGAGTACCGCTCAAAGCCGGATCGCGCAGGGTTTTTTCCACAGCTGTTCGTGCACAAAACCATTGCTTGCAGACGCGATCATAGGCCTTGCGAAAAGCGGACAGTGAATCCAGAGCCGGTTTGCCAATCTGCGGTATGATGTTTATGTCTGCAGCCCCGATTTTGCCGAGCAGCTGTTGCAGGGATGACGGTCCCCTGAGCTCGCGCGTTAAATAGCCGATGCATTCCAGCGGCGCATCGTATAGATGACGCCGCCAGAAATCCTCAGCAACTTCACGCTCCCATTCGGATGAATCGGAGACGAGCTCTGTATCGAATAAATTTGAGGTTTCAAATGCATGCTCAAATAAAACTCGGGCGCAGAATGCGTGAATGGTGAAAATGGGTGCCCTGTCAAAATTAACCAGGGCATCGTGGATCGATGCGACGGCCGGCCCGTGATTCGGCATGCGCTCAAGCAAGGCATCGAGCAGGCTGTCGTTGCTTTGACCATTGGTGAAAGCTTCTTCAGCCTGCAGCAATTTTGTGCGGACACGATCCTTTAATTCCTCGGTGGCCGCCTTGGTAAACGTGACAACCAGGATCTGATCAACCTGCAGCTGCCTTTCTAAAATCAGTCTCAAAAACAGGCCCTCAATGGTGTAGGTTTTGCCGGTGCCTGCACTGGCTTCAATGAGGTTGATGCCCTCCAGTGAACAATTAATCAAATCAAGAGGTTTCAATTGAGAGTTCCTTCGAAATTCTATAAATCAAATTGGGCAGGTTCCAAGGTTCAGTGGTTCAGCGTTCTGAAAGGTTAACTGATGAAAACAAGGATTCAAATATCAAGCAACCAGTTGCGAATCGGGAAATTTTTGAACCCTGAACCGCGGAACTCAGAGCCTGAAGCATGTTTATCTAAATACGTGATACCCAAATTAAGTCTAAGAATTACAATTTTGCGTTGAGCCTGTAGACGAAAGCGAGTACCTCCGCCACGGCACGGTATAGCTCCGGTGGAATTTGGGTTTCCAAATCGAGGGCTTCCAGCACCTGCACCAAACTTTCATCTTTAACCAATGGCACATGATGAGCTCGAGCCGTTTCAATAATTTTTTCAGCTACCTGGCCCCTGCCCTTGGCCACAACTTTAGGAGCCGCGTCTTTTTCTTTATCGTAGGTAAGAGCTACCGCTTTGGATTTTTCTGCCATGTATTAAATCCTTACGTCGAGCTGCCGATCGCTGTTGATGTCCAAATCCGCGTGATAGAATTCATCGATTTTTTTCTCGGAAACCACTGTCTTTAAAATCAGGTAGTCGAACAACGGATTCAAGGATTCATGGATTTCCTTATAATGGCGCTCGACATGTATCTTTCTGGCATCATCTTTTACAAAAAATGTGATGGATAGATCCTTGTTGAGCAGGAAAAAATCTGTGCGAATTTCTTCGATACGGTTCAGCTCCAGCAGCAGCGAAATTTTAAAGCCCGCTTTTGAGCTACCCGGTTTCTTCTTGGGGCAATACACTTTGAGGCGCGCTTTATCCATATTTTCTTTAAGCGGAAGTGTAAATGAAAAAACCTGGTGGGGGTCGACCCGTTCATGTTTTTGGACCGCCCGGGACTGCTGGTTGTCGATATCGGACAACAACGTGTCGAGTGTTCCCTTGAAATGGACAAGCGCTTTGCCATCGGGGAACCTGAGATCCAGGCCCGGGGTATCCAAATATGCTCTGAGCATCAAAAGATTCGGCTTTAAATCCCGGTCTATGATGCTCTGGATTCGGGGATCACGGATCAGGTCCTGAATACCTTCTTCAGCCTCCGGGCGGTGGCCAAATTGCAAAATCAGCTCTGCAATTTTTTTTTCAAAAAAAATGCCGGTGTTCTCTACGTAAGATTTAACCAACGGCAACCATCTTGTCAGGTCCTGGTTTAAATCAAGCGATGCAAAATGGGCATCCAGCGTTGCCAGGGCGCGGCTAATGTGGGGCGGAGGTGAATTGGTGCCGGCCGGGGGATGCAAAATCTGCCGGGCGGCCTGTCTGATTTCAGTCTGTATTTTATTAAATAAATCGAAAGACAGAATTTCCAGATGATTAGATACGGGCATATCCCTGCCGGCCGATCTGGTGTCCGGATTGATCACCTGCAGGCGAAGCTGTCCGGCGGTGTCGGTCACTCTGGCAGCAAAATCAGAACCGGCTTTTACGGGGAACTGGATTTTTGCGAGGGCACGAAATTTGCCAAAATCAACCAGGGCGCGCTGACCATCTTTAACCTCAATGATTTTTACATCAAAAACGTCTCCCGGTCTGATGATCTTTTGAATCAAAGCGGAGCGGTTGATTTGCGGGTCAAAAATGGCTTTGATAAGTGAAGAAATATCCATTTTTTATTCAAGCGATTGGCGTATGGGGGTTCGTAGAACTTTATTTCTTTTTTAAGTATCGATCTATAAAGAGAAAAGGTAAAATATATTATCGGAGGAGCCTATTTATCCTCTTCTGTATAGTATACACCCGGTATCCAGCTTTTTTTTATTTTAGCAGTTTGATTCGGATCCGCCTGCGCTTCATCGATAAACTTAAAATGGTTCCATCCGATCCGGATCACGTCATCGTGCACTAGCGGGTGCCGCGTAATTTTCTCGCCATTGACATAGGTACTGTTGGTGCTGTTTAAGTCTTCAATGTAATACAGCGGCCCGCGACCGGATTCAGGCTGCTCATCAACAGTGATTATGGCGTGTTTTGAGCTAACAACTGTGTTGTCGATAAAAATATCACTTTCCGGGTCGCGCCCCAGGCTCAGCGTGGGTTTGTTCAATTTAAATTTTTTAATGGCCACACCTTCGTGCAACTGTACGATCAATGCCATAGCTTTCTCCTTTGCTTTGAAAAAATCATTTCATATGAAAGACATCTTCCAGTGGACCACCGTTTGCCAGTAAAGGCTCAAATACCGCATTGGAAACATCAGCAAAATGGCTGTCCAGCGGATCGGTTCCTCTAAAGCAAATATCAATATAGGTATCATCGGATTCGCCTCTGGAATAATCAGTACCGACCCAATTGCGTCGGGCCACATTCAGGGCCTGTTTCTCAGATCTGTTGTTGATTTGCTGCTGAAAAACGTAGGCTAGTGATGTGGCCGGAAAAAAATGGAGCGGTATTTCCAGGCCGGCCCTGAAGACTGCGAGTAATTCCGCCAGTATTTGTCGCGGGTGATCAACCGGGCCAAACTGCCAAACTGAATCCTTGAATAGCATCACACTCGTGCGCGGCAAATCAACCTGTGTCCTATCGCAGAGAACCAGATGATAAATCCACAGGCCCAGCAAATCCTGAGCGCGTTGATTTGCATATCGGTATTGAACCAGTCCGCTTTCGTAAATATTCGGCATTCTGACCAGCAGGTTAAATTCGTCAATGTTGATCTGCAACTCTACCGGTTCCGCAATGCGCTTTTCTTGAAGCCTTTCCACTCTGCCGGCAAACTGATCGACTGCGCTGCTCATCTTATTATATATCAAAGTGCCGACGTTTCCATGCGGGAAATGCCCCCTGGCCATCTGGGCCGACCGGCAGGCATCTAAATTATGCCCGGCCATGCGGGTGTTTAGAAGGCGCTGGCCAACATGGAATTGATCCAATGGATCTAATTTAAAAATCTCACGTTTGTCGGTCAAGACCTCGGTCTGTTCCAGATAAATACCCAGGCGCTGCTGTAGCAAGAACCGTGTCGGATGTCTAAAAAACCGGCAAAGATATTCAATATCCAGAACGCGCCATTCAGCTTCTTCGGGCGCTGTCAGGGGTATGGCTCGCGTGATAAGCGGCAAGGCAGTTTTGTTTTTGCTGACAAATGCGGCCGCATCGCAGTTTTCCGATGAATAGCTGAAAAGCGGTCCCTTTTTTGTAAAGTATTCGGCGGAAAAGGCCTGCAGGCGATGAAAGCGCAGCACATGTTCCTGAATATTTTTTCCGGGAACCTTAAATCCCTTTCCAATCGTGTCCAGCAATTCGCTGACAAGAGGCGATGGGGGCATACGACTGTTGTCCTGGATGCTTTGCCCCACATAGCTGATATAAAGCGAATTACGGGCTGAAATCATGGATTCTAAAAACAGGTACTTGTCGTCATTTCTACGGGAGCGGTCACCGGGCCGCGGGTGTTGAGCGATTTGATCAAAAGATATCGGCTGAGCGTCCCGCGGGAACGCATCTGAATTCATGCCCATCAAGCAGACAACCTTAAAGGGAATACTGCGCATCGGAAGCATGGCACAAAAAGTAACGCCGCCGGTCATGAAGCCGGAAGTAAATTGCAATTTGTCCAGCCGGCGTTGCAGATAAAACCGGATGGGCTCGAATTCGAGTTTTTCATTGAAAGCTGCATCCGTTTGGCGTTGGGCCATGCTATCCAAGATGGATCGTATACTTTTTAATTCGGGCTGGATTTCTTCATCCGGCAGAAAAAAATCGTCGAGCATACGCTTAAAAAATATGCTCCAGGCGTACAAGTTTTTGGCCCCGATTAAGCCCCGGGCATATCGAAATACAGCATTGCTAAAATCCAAAAATTTCCCCAAACTATGAATGTCATTTCCCTCAACGGCATCATAGGGCAAGATATCATCGAACATTCGCTGATGATTGCCCGGCAAGGCATACCCCAGTAGCAGTTGCCGAATGCCCGCACACCAGGTATTTTCTGAAACCGCCGGAAGGCCTAGCTGGCGGCGATGGTTTGCATCAATTCCCCAACGAATTCGTGTGTCATAAATCCAACGCTCGGCAATTTCGATGTCCCTGCGATTGAGGCCAAATTTTTCTCGAACTCCCGGTGTTTCCAGCAATCGCAAAATACGAGATACGCTGAAGCGGGAGTCTTTTAGTTCTAGAAATAATGAAAAACCGTCTATCAGGCGACCTTGTTCCCGGGCCCCGCGGTCTGCTATGCTAAACGGAATACGCAGGCGCTCACCGATCCCTGTATCAAAAACAGCCTGAATATAAGGGGCGTAGACATCAATGTCAGGCGTCATGACAACAATGTCTTTGGGGCGCAGCTGGGGGTCGGCTTCAAACATGGCCAACAGATTATCATGTAGTACTTCCGTTTCACGCATTGGACTGTGGCAGCAGTGGATCTGTATGCTTGTGTCTGCCGGGTCGATCGCCAATTGTGGCGCCCAGGTCTTTGCTGCCGAAAAATTGTTTTGATGGTTCATGCTGGCCGGCACCGGCCGGCGATCTCTTAAATTTAGAATATCCGATTGAATAGATCGCAGAAGGGCGGTGCATCCCGGATCCTGGTAGTTTTCGTGAATTTGAAAATCAAAACCGCTGATTACGGTATGAAAATCCTTGCCGTGAGATCCCATCGAGGCTAGCAGACAGTTGCCCTCTTCCAGGTGCAGGTCCGTTGCGGCATTCGCCGTATGCGAAACTGTGCGTTGGATGCGTTGCATCTGTTTCCGGGAAATGATATCGCCCCAGTACTCCTGACATGGACTCAGTAAATAGACGTTGGTTTCAACAACCTCCGAAAGCGCTGCAAATGCCTCCAGATGAAAAGGCGGCAGGTATGAAATACCAAACATAAAAAAGCGTTGGGGCAGATCCGGAAAAAGCTCCGGATGGGTATGAAGGTGATCTATCACATTTCGCTGCTGTCTGGCTCGGTGCTGATTTGGTTGGCCGTTTTGCAGCTGTCGCCAGAGTTCTGCCTGCCAGCGGTCTTGATCGTGTTCAGGATTATCGCCCTGCTCCCAGCCAATAATCATGTCCGGTCGAAACACCTGGTATTGGTCGTAAAGATCAGCCAGTTTGCTTGAAATCTGCAATTCCTTGAGGCGGTTGACATCATCGGACAGGTAAGCTCTCAGACGCTCAAATCCGGACGTTAGTGTGCATGCCGCAAGCAATTTCATGATCCTAAACATCAGAACATCGGGCTCAAAGAGCGATGGCTGTTCATCATCGCGCAAGACCTGTTGGGCAATGTAACCCAAAAAGGTATTAGGGAACGGGAAGTGAACGTTTGCACAGATGCCATTGTGGCGTGCAAGCTCCTGAGATATCCAGCGCTCCATTCCGGCACTCTGGATAATGATGATTTCGGGTTTCAGCGTTTCTGACACAGGCGTTTTTAGTTGCTGTGCCAGCTGTGCCGCTAAAATTTCAAGCTTGTTGCTGGTAAAGATCTTCAGACCGGGCATACGTAAGACTTTTTTCCTTTAGGCTGCGGTGACTGTTAGTAGACGCTTAAGGCATGAAACGATTTAAAAACCGGAAGACACGCATTTGCACATATGCCAGGATAACCGGCAATAGCAAACGACGATCGAAAATGGGATTTTTTATATTGGCCACCGCAGAGACATAATTGACGTGCTGGGCGACCGATACGGGACACCCCCTGGCATGAATGAATCGCGTTGATTGCTTTTTAAGCGTATGTACCAGGGCTGAGACCGTTTTTAGCAGCATATCGTTTGAAGCTGTTTTTTTGACATTGACTTCACTGACGCTTTTATATCCCGCTTTGATTTGTACGGCTTTTCCGTCAATTTTGCCTTGCCAGCGGGTGCAGTCACCGGCGAAGATAACGCGCTCATCTTCGTCCAGGTCAAGCGGTTCGTCAATCTGACCGACGACATAGCGCAATTTGTGCATCTGTTTGTCAGCATTCGAATTAAATTGGCGAAGTATGTGAATGGCTTCCTGCAGGGCGCCCGGACATCCGCCCCAGCAATATTGGGTGGCATGGGCTTCAGGAAATTTTCCCACTGAGCAGTTGAGCCTGCGGCTGCTGCTGAAATAATCATCAATGCGTTCGACACAAAATTTAAAGTTTCGGGTGCGCTCCTGAACCGCCTCCAGCGGATAGTCCCCGCCAACCTCAATATGGCCCAGCGTAAGCGGGCCATGGCCGCGTTGAGCTGCGTACCGCAAATGGGTCAAATTCTGCGGGTTTAAACCGACCATGTGGCAACCGACGGTGTCAACCGCGCATGAGTTGGTGCCCATTACGATGGCTCCCAGTAAAAATGGCGTTGGCGTAAGCATCATTTTTTGGCCGGCAACAATGCCGTCAACAGCAATAAATTTGGACTCGATCACTTCCTGTAAATCGGCAATTTTATGCTCCAGAAACTGATTATGATCCACCAGCCGATGGCGATCATCCTGCAGACCGATAAAATTTTTGAGGCTTAATGTTAAACGGCACCAGGGATGAGCTTTAAATTTGGGCAGATTAACCAGGAAATCACAGCGGGCAATCGGAACCGGAATGAATACGGTATCCCGCAGCGCATGCCGGTTCCTCAGCTTTACCGGCACCTGTCTGGATTCGTCAAAATAATAGGCTTTGACCGCGTGCCGTTCA
>JASFJF010000090.1:0-11537 GCA_050122255.1 Desulfobacterales bacterium | reverse complement strand
ATCGGGTCTATTGTGGCCGACCGTGCCCGCGGTTTAAAGATGCAGGTGATTGTATATGATCCGTATATTCCAATCGAAACAATTGAAAAGGCCGGTTTTGAAGCCGTATCAGTAGAAGATTTATACACTCGGTCAGATTATATTACGGTGCACGTGCCCAAGCTTAAGGATACCGTCGGATTGCTGGATAAAAAGGCATTCGATCAAATGAAAGACGGGGTCATGATCATCAACTGTGCCCGCGGCGGTATCGTCTCTGAGTCCGATTTGAATGAAGCTCTCAAATCCGGAAAGGTCGCTGGAGCGGCTCTGGATGTGTTTGAGACCGAACCTCCTGGCGTTTGCCCGCTGTTTGAGAATGATCGGGTCATTTGCACACCGCACCTGGGGGCTTCGACACTGGAAGCCCAGACCAACGTGGCTGTCATGGTGGCTGAGCAGATTATTGCCTATTTGAGAGACGGAACCGTGATCAATGCCGTGAATGTGCCGGCGGTCAGCGGTGATTTGCTCGCGAAATTGAATCCCTATTTGACCCTTGCCGATCGCATGGGCTGCCTGCTGGCCCAACTGTCCCAGGGAGCCATAGAAGAAGTGCGCATTGAATACACCGGTGATTTTGAAGACCTGGGCCTGTCACCGGTTACCACTGCTGCTTTAAAAGGGTTGATGACACCCATGATCAAAGATGATGTCAACTTCGTCAATGCACAGGTGCTCGCTAAAGAGCGCGGTATCAAGGTGACGGAATCCAAAGTGTCCGAATCCGAGGAATACATTAATTTGATAACCGTACGGGCCGTATCCGCCAAGGATGAAAATTTTGTGGCCGGAACGATATTCGGCCGCCAAAATCCGCGGGTTGTGAATATCAATAATTTCCGGCTGGAGTTGGAGCCGGTTGATCGGTTTATCTTGATCCATAACCATGATAGACCGGGGGCCATCGGTAGCATCGGGACTTTGCTGGGCAATCATAGTATTAATATCAGTCGCATGCGGGTCGGCCAGGAGGAAGGCTCCGACAAGACCATGATATTTCTGCGAACGGACACGCCGATTCCGGACGATGTGATCGAGAAAATAAAAGAACTCCCACTGATCATCAGCGTAGCTGCGTTTGATCTGTAGCGGTTTTCGGGTTGTGCATTTCAGGCTACAGGAGTCTGGTGTGTTGAATTCTCAGATACGAGGACGATATGGCACCTGTCATATTTATCCTCGTTTCTGTGCCCGTACACGGTCGTATTCTAAAGATGAGTTGATGAGACGATAAAAATCATAAGGAACCAAACAGTGAGCAAACGCAAGAAGAGATTATTGCTGGGTAATGAAGCGATTGCGCGCGGTCTAATTGAAAACGGATGCGCCATTGCTACCTCTTATCCGGGGACACCGGCCTCGGAGATTCTGGCGGCGGTGGCCAATTTTCAAAACCAGGAACTGCTGGCCATGCACACCCAATGGGCCGTCAACGAAAAAATTGCCTTTGAGGTAGCCTATGCCGGCTGCCAGGCCGGTCTGCGGGCTGCGGTTAGTATGAAGCAGGTGGGTTTGAATGTTGCCTCCGACCCGCTCCTGAGTGCCGCTTACCTGGGAACCAAGGGCGGATTTGTGCTCATCAGTGCCGACGATCCCGGACCGCATTCTTCGCAAACCGAGCAGGATAGCCGTCTGATGGCCATGTTTGCCAAAATCCCTGTGCTGGACCCCGATTCTCCCCGTCAGGCCAAAGACATGATGAAAATGGCATATGAGCTATCCGAAAGGTATCTGACGCCCGTGATGGTGCGCCCCACCACGCGGGTGTGCCATTCCCGCCAAGATATTTCACTGGGTGCCATTCAGCCAAACCAGTATGCGGTCAAGTTTGACAAAAATCCGGCGCGCTGGGCGGCCACACCCAAGTTTAGACTGCAGCTGCACAAGCAACTGGAAGAAAAGCTGGCCGCTATTGCCAAATATCGTCTGACCGCACCCAAGAAGCTCAATCCCAGGGCCCGATCCACGCGGGCCATCATTGCTTCAGGGGTGGCCGCCGCGCACATCAAAGATATATTAAAGGAATCGAAAATCTGGTCAAAGATTCCGTTTTATCAGGTCATTCAGCCCTTTCCGCTGCACACGAAATTTATCGATCAGATGATGAACACTTATGAAGATATACTGGTTATCGAAGAGACCATGGGTGTCATCGAAATGCAACTGGCCGACCGCTATCGGGTGAAAGGCAGGAATTCCGGTTCGGTGCCAAGGGTTGGTGAGCTGGGACCTGAAAAGATTCAGCAAATTGTCTGCGATTTTGCAGGGCTTAAATCAGAGACTTTTTCGATCAAATCACCGCCGGGCCGCCGGCCGACCCTGTGTCCGGGATGCCCGCATCGCGCCAGCTTTTTTGCTATCAAGAAAGCTGCTCCCCGGGGAATCTATACCAGTGACATAGGATGCTATACCCTGGGACTCAATATGGGTGCCGTTGATACAGTCCTGTGCATGGGGGCCGCCATCAGCCAGGCCTGCGGATTTTACCATGCCTATAAAAATGAGAAAAAACGACCGGACATCGTGGCCACCATCGGTGATTCAACCTTTTTTCACGCCGGCGTGCCGGCGCTGATTGACGCGGTGGTCCAGAATGTTGGTTTTGTGCTGGTAATTTTGGACAATCGCACCACCGCCATGACCGGCAATCAGCCCACGCCGGCTACCGGCCACGGGGCCTGCGGCGAGAAAACACAGACCGTTGATATCCACTCGCTGGTCGAAGGCTGCGGCGTCAAATTTTTACGCGAAGCAAACCCTTATGAGGTTAAGGACTTTATTGCCCTGCTTAAAGAAGCGGTACAGTACAGCCGCAAAAACGGGCCGGCAGTGGTGATTTCAAAATATCCGTGTGTTCTGCATCGGGCACGGCAGGGCGGATCCGGTGAGTATATACCGGTGGAAGTCAGCAACGACTGCGACGGTTGTGGATATTGCATCAAACATTTTGAGTGCCCGGCCCTTATCTATCATGGCGGTGAGGACGATAAGCACGTCAGCATCGATCCCATACTATGCACCGCCTGCGGCGTATGTCTGAATGTCTGTCCTAAAAGGGCGTTTGTACCAAAACAGTAAATCGAGAGTCGTTATTGGTAGATTCCGTTCCGATGTTTGTGTTGATCAAATAAAAAACCAAGAGCGATTCACTTTGAGCGAGGAAGTGATGAGCAAAAAGATCAGACAGCAAATCCTCATAAGCGGTGTCGGTGGTCAGGGTGTTTTATTTATTACGAGCCTGCTGGCCGAAGCCGCCATCAGCAAAGGACTTCCGGTTTATACGTCCGAAACCCACGGCATGGCCCAGCGCGGTGGCACGGTGGTTTCGCATTTTAAGGTGGGGGATTTTTCAAGTCCTTTGATTCGACCTTTTCAGGCCGATGGATTGCTGGTATTAAAAGACGAAAACATCGCCCAGCACGGTTTATTTTTAAGATCCGGCGGCTGGGCGGTGGTCAACAGCAGCAAAGATATGAAGATCAATAACCAGATAATCGCCAGCGCCGTGGATGCCGACCGACTGGCTCAGGAAATAAAAAATCCCAAATCACTCAATTTGATTGTGCTGGGCCGGGCTCTGTCTTTAGCCGGCCGGAGTGGCAAGGACCGCATAAACTTGTTTTGCTCATTGGCAGATGTTAAAAAGGTCCTGAAGAATAGATTCAACGATCGCGACAAGATACTCGCCGCCTCTATCAAGGCCCTGGAGACGGGCTGCCAGCAATCAAAGTAGAATTTGACGCAATGGGGAAGTTGGCACGGCGGATACACAATCCTGATGTAAAGCACTCATGCGTTTACTATAAATAATGCCCGAGAAGACAACGAGTTCAAAAGTCTAAATTATGTGATCATAGAAACCGTTCAAACGCCAACTTGACCGCAGTTCAACAGCGCGGTTTTTGACGATGTGGTCGCAGCCGCTCAACGGGCTCACGCTCTGTCGGCAATGGCTGCAAAGCAGCGCAAGAGCCTGGCCTGCATACGTGTCGACTGGTTTTTTCCCAGGTCGAGCAAAAAGCGCATGTAACGCTACAAGCGGACATCAATTTAACAAAGCGTGAAGTACAGCTTTTAAACGATCTTTAGTTGCTGTCATACGTTGAGAAGACTGTATCCCATTCCTTATCGTTTCTCAGATCCATCAAGATTTTGCTTGCTTCTTGATCCTTACCATCCATACAGAGCTGATGGACCTCGGTGAGTTTCAAAATCCATTTTTGTCTTGCTTCTTCTGTCATTTCGTAGAGACTATTTACTTTCTTGATTCCCCTGTAGTATTTATAATCGCATTTAAACTCTTTGTGATCGTCTGCGTAAGCAGAAAATGCTAATAACACTATAGCAATAACAGGGATGATAAATTTTTTCATACCGTTCCTCCTTATTTGGCAATGTTAACGGTAGTAGTCTGCATTTATTATAGTAATAAGGAAAATGAGCGTTATAAATGCATGCTAATTGTAATATTAAATGATTACAAAATCAGTTCCAAGGTGTTATTGTGGCTATGGTAATCATGAAACACATGTTGTAAAGCAAACTTTAGGATTTGTTACGCAAAACTACAAAATATGTCGTCTTATAAAATTACAGATACTGATAAACGTATCGAACTCAGCGTGTTGCCGAATCAATAGGAATCACTTTAGAGCTTGCCCAGTACTTCCCTTGAGATGATGATCTTTTCCACTTCCTTGGTGCCTTCATAAATCTCCAAAACCTTAGCGGCGCGGTAAAAGCGCTCGATATCATAGTCGTTAAAATAACCATAACCGCCGTGCAATTGCAAAGATTCGTCGACCACTTCCACCGCGATATGGCAGGCGTACATTTTGGCAATGGCTGTCAGTTTTGTGTCCGCTTTGTCCTGATCCAGCAACCAGGCAGATTTATAGACCATGTTACGGGCGGTTTCGACTTTGGTGACCATATCTGCAATTTTAAACTGGGTGCTCTGGAAGGCGCCTATCGGGCGTCCGAATTGCTGCCGGCCTTTGACGTGTTTGACCGCCATGTCCAGTGCCCCCTGCGCAAGACCGACGCCGTGGGCGGCGACATAAGCCCGGGAGTGATCGAAAAATTTCATTAGCTGTATAAAGCCGTTACCTTCAACACCGATCAGGTTTTCCCGGGGAACCCGGCAGTTGTTAAAATAAATCGCAGCTGTATCCGAGGCTCTGAGCCCCATTTTACCGTGCATGGGCTCGGCTTTGTAGCCCTCACGATCGGTTTCCACCAGGATAATGCTGTGGCGACCCGTTTTGGATTGGGCATCCGGATCGGTAAGGCAGTACACTAGCATATGGGTTCCCACCGTCCCGTTGCCGATCATTACTTTGCTGCCGTTGATGATATAGTCATTGCCGTCTTTGACTGCTGATGTGGTGGCTGCAGCGGTGTCACTACCGGCATCGGGTTCGGTGATGGCAAACCCTAAAATAGCGTCCGCATTGAATAGAGGCGGCAGATATTTCTTTTTTTGCGCTTCGGTCCCAAAGAGCAACAGCTCCTCAGCACCGAATGATACCGAACACAGTTGCTGTGCAATGCCCGGATCTACCTTCCAGAATTCTTCAAGCACCAGGGCTTGTTCGAAAAAACCAAGGCCGGGACCGCCGTATTCTTCCGGAATGAACAGGCCGATCAGATCCAATTCGCGTGCTTTTTTGAGAATTTCGGCCGGAAAGGTTTCGTTGATGTCATGCTCAAGGGCAACCGCCGGAAACTCACCAACGGCAAATTCACGAGCGGCTTTTTGGATATACTGCTGTTCTTTGGTCAGATCAAAATCCATGTTGCTTCCTTTCTGAGGTATATCTTACAAAATTTCAAAGAATCTATATCTAACGTAAAATTTTTGGCTTTCTATATTTTTACCAAGGCGAAATCCAAATATCGCCATCCGAAACAATTTCGAAATAAAAAGACGACTGAAACTCTACGTGTAAACCAGGCTTTACAGGGGAATATTTCCATGTCGTTTACGGGTCTCTGGCCGTTGTTTTTTGCGCAGCATTCTGAGGGCCTTGATCAACTGGGGTCGTGTCTCCTTTGGCTTGATGACACTGTGCACCAGCATGTTGGATGCTGCATGATAGGGATTTGAATATTTGTAATCATATTCATCGATCCTTTGTTGCCTGAGCTGCTCGGGATTTTCAGCACTCTGAATTTCTTTGCGAAAGATTAAATTTACGGCGGCAGTCGTATCGAGGACGACCAGTTGCGCGATCGGCCAGGCCAGCATCAGGTCAACCCCCATGCCGACGCAGCACATGCCCATTACCGCGCCGCCGTATTCTTTGCGTAATGCCAGCGTGATTTTGGGTACCGTCGCTTCCGAGTAAGCGTAGAGCATTTTAGCACCGTGACGGATTATGCCGGCATGTTCCTGTGTGACGCCGGGAAAATAGCCGGGTACATCAACGAAATTAATGAGAGGGATATTGAAGGCATCACAGAACCGGATGAAACGCGCGGCTTTGTCGGACGCATCGACGTCCAGGCAGCCGGCCTTGAAACGCGGTTGGTTGGCGACAATTCCCACCGTATGTCCATCCAGGCGGGCAAAGCCTACGATAATATTCAGAGCAAATCGCCGCAAAATTTCAAAAAAACTGCCCTGATCCACTACCCGCTCGATGACCGCATGCATATCATAGGATTTTTTAAAGTCTGCCGGAACGATTTCTTTCAGCTTTTTATCGATACGATCCGGATCGTCGTCGGTTTTGACCACTGGCGGGATTTCGCTGTTATTGGACGGTAGATAACTCAGCAGTTTTTTAATGACGCCGATGCATTCCTCATCGCTGTCGGCCACAAAATGGGCTGTACCGGTGATCTCGCTATGAACTTTGGCCCCGCCCAGCTCTTCCAAACTAATGTCTTCACCGGTGACAGCTTTGATGATTCCCGGGCCGGTGATGACCATATGGCTTTTGCCTTTGACCATGACGATAAAATCCGTCAACGCCGGAGAGTAGACGGCCACACCCGCTGATGAGCCCATCATACCCGTTATCTGGGGAATGAGGCCTGAAGCAGCCGTATTGCGGTAAAACATGCCGGCAACCCCTTTGGATGCGAAAAAACCTTCGTGCAGGCGGCCGCCACCGGAATCATTTAACGCCACCAACGGGGCTTTGACCTTGATGGCTTCATCCATGATGTGGCAGATTTTTTGACCGTGGATCGTACCCACCGATCCACCCAGAACCGTGACATCCTGGGCATAGGCAAATACCAGCCGACCGTCTATATTTCCGTATCCGGTCACCACACCATCGCCAGGCACCTTCTTTTCCTGCATGCCAAAGTCCATGGATTGACTTTCAGCCAGTTTGTTGACCTCCATAAAGCTGCCGGGATCGAACAGCAGATCCAGGCGCTCTCTGGCTGTTAATTTGCCTCTGTCATGGTGACGGTCGACGGCTTTTTGACCACCGCCGATATCGGCCCGTTGTTCAAGAAATGCCAGTCTTTCCAATTCACTCTGGTGTGTTTTGGCTTTTGTCATGGCTGCTTATCCTTTATGGTTGTGGTGACTTGGGTTCGCGCTGTGATTGATCTTTGTATACTGTATACCAGATAAAAGTGTCAATTATTTCCTTCTATATAAACAAACTCATTAATAGATCAGCAATACATTGATATCCTGTTATAATGAATACTTGAAAAAACAATTGGTAACCGGTAAAGACGATGGATGAAGGTATCAATTTTTTTTAAATTTTGTGTAACGCATTTTCATTCCCCGGTTCTAAAATCAAAAACATTATAGTAGGAGGCTATCGTAAAAATTGCAGATATGTCCAAAGGCAAGCCGAAAACCGGTTTAAAAGAAAAGCATACACGCTGGTATTCGGACATTTTGAATTGGTTTTTGACGCAGCCACTCGGCGGTAAATGCATTTTTAAGAGCGTCTCAAAGGAGGTAATGAATCATGGAGCCATTTAAATACAAAGCTGAAGATCTGTTTGAGTGGGTGACCCAAGAGGGCGAAGCATTCTTGTTATTGGACGTTCGTGTCAATGAGCAGTTTGACCGCTTTAAGGTCGAAGGTCCCTTTCTTGGCGATATGGTCAATGTTCCCTACGTGGAATTTGTCGAACATGAAGATGAAAGTGTCGCCAAGGTGCCCCGAGCGGATAAAGTCCGAATTGTTTGTGCCAAGGAAGGATCGGCCAAATACGTCGGGGAAATACTGCTGAATCACGGTTTCAAAGATGTCGGCTATCTGGAAGGCGGTATTAAAAACTGGGGCAATATGCTGGCACCTAAATTAGTGGCGGCTGATAACGGATATAAGCTTTTTCAATTTATTCGTCCCGGCAAGGCCTCCTGCAGTTACGGACTCATTTCCGGCGATGAAATGGTTCTGTTCGATCCAACACGCAATGTCGAGTTTTATCAGGCTTTTGCTGAAAAGCACGGCGTTAGGATCACCCGAACTTTTGAAACCCATCTGCAGGCGGATTACATATCCGGCAGCAAACAAATCGCCTCTGAAAGCAGTGCCCTTATTTTCGGACATGATAATGATTTCAAAGGTGCGGCCTTTCAATATGAGAAGATCTCGGATGAGGCGGTTTACCCTTTCTCTCAAGGAGGTCCTGAGATCAAAGCGCTGCATATGCCAGGACACACCCCGGGCAGTACGTCATACTTGATTGACAACAAATACCTCATCTCCGGCGACACGCTTTTCATCTTATCTATCGGGCGCCCTGATCTGGGCGGCAAAGCCGAGGAATGGTCAAAATTGTTGTACAATACCCTTAAGACTAAGATTGCAAACCTGGATGATGAAATTGTTATTTTGCCCGGTCATTACATGGATTGGAATGAAGCCAATCCCTCTCAAATTTTCTCAGATACCCTGGGCAACATTAAAGCCAGAAATGCCGATATTTACGGGATCTCCAGCGAAGATGCCTTTGTCGGCTTTATTGAAGACAACATGCGCAAGCAACCGGAAGTTTATGCTGAGATTCGAAAGGTAAATGCCGGTTTGCTGGAGGTTGATGTCGAGCAGCAGGAAATAATGGATCTGGGCAAAAATGAATGTGCCGCCAGTGCACAGAAAACCGGGTGAAGACAGATAGATCCGAATTGTGCTCCTTTACAGAACTGATAACAGAGGAGGGCCTGTTGAACAGATTTGCGTTCAAAAGGCTTCTCCTCTTTTTGTATGCCATCAACCCAAAAAGACATTAAAATTAAGGTTAAAATTAAATAAATGTCATTTAACATATTATAATTAATTATAATTATATAAATACAATATTGATGAAATTTTATCGTGATTCTTGGCCAGCAGATTTGGTATTGATATAAAAGAAGGCTAAAGTTCGTTGGCCGTCTTTCCGATATAACCACTGGACCCGTTCTGTCTAAATTTTGGGTCAACATTCAATTTTTTACAATGCAACTTCTGGTGATCTTAATTCCTGGCGAGGCAATTGGCTCATATGAAACTATCGGAAAACGAATTACAGAAATACAATGTCGTCATACCTAAATTGTTTCAACTGGTCTTAAATTTGCCGGAGGAAAAGCAATCGGTCTTGCTGAAATATGCCGAGGATCTGCTGACGGTTGAAAGGCGCGCATACATTCGTAAATCATGCTCAATTACTGTTAGTTATGCGACCTATGACCGCTATTACACGGATACTATAAAAAATATCAGCCAGAGGGGCATCTTTATCGAGTCCCAGCGTCCGTTGTTTGTGGGAGAAGAGATCGCCATGTCGTTTTCAATCGACGGTTTCGACAAGCCGCTTAAAATCAAAGGTGAAATTGTTCAGGTCAATCGAAATGGTATCGGCGTAGAATTCAAAGATATGAGCCCTTACCTCGAAGAGATGCTGGCTACACTGATCGACCGCTTGGAAGAGGGTCCAACATAAAAATCAAAAAAGGACTGAGCGCTTGAAGACGGGCGAAACCTTTGTGTTTCTGCGTGCAGGTCGCGCCAGCGTTCAACTGCTGAATCAACCGCTTGTTTAAGTTGGCCAGCAACCTCAACCCGATAATCAACTTTTTGTACCCCTTAAAAATCTCACAACGACACAAAACATTTCTTGACATTTGTTCTTTGTATACCGTATACAAAAACCTATTGAATCCACACCTTATATCTCCGGCGGTGCCGAAACAATCGGCCTTACTGACACGAATCCCAACATAGCTGTTTATGGAGAAGACCATGGCTTCTTTCAAGGACCTCACCGTACTTTCTCTTGAGCAGGCAACGGTTTTACCCTATCTCACCTATCGTCTGGCGCATGATGGAATGAATGTCATTCGTTTGGAACACCCGGTTTACGGAGATCCAAATCGATTCATCGGTGAAAATGTGCTTAACGAAGAACGCATGAATGCCTACTTTTTATGCATCAATGCCGGTAAAAGAGCGCTGACCTTAAATCTTGCTGAAGAGGAGGGACAGAAGATTTTCCGTTCTTTGATCAAAGAGCTGGACGTAGACATCTTTGCGACCAATCAGCTACCGAAAAACTACCAGAAACTGGGTATCGATTATGAAAGTCTTAAGTCTTTAAAAGCGGACATCATCTGGTTGGGTGTCACCGGTTTCGGTCCTGACAGCAATGAAGCTGCATACGACCCGATTTTGCAGGCCCGATCAGGTCTTATGGAATTGACCGGTGAGGCCGAAGGTGCCCCCCAGGTCGTGGGCATCCCGTTACCGGATATGGGCACCAGCGAGCATGCCTATGGATTGCTGATGAAAGCGCTTTACGAGCGTCAGCTTACCGGGGATGGCAGCTGTATCAATATAGCCATGTTTGAATCTTCTGTTTCGTGGCTTACCGTGCCAATAACCCTGACAGGCAGTTTTGGTAAAAATATCTCTCGCCGGGGAAATACCCATGAATTTTTCGCCCCGGTATCTGTTTATCAGACCCGAAACGGTTTCATCTATATCGCAGTGGGCAACGATCGGCAATGGCAGAGCATTGTTTCCCAGGAAATGTTTAAGACATTGAATAAGCCGCAGTACGAAAAGAACGCTGGCCGCATCAAAGATGTTAAAAAGCTTAATCAGGCCATAAACGAGATTACGCGCAATCATACATCTGAAGAACTGATCGATCTGTTCACTTCCCTCACCGTTGCGATCAGCAAAATAAAAACAGTGGCTGAAGTCATCAAGGATCCCCTGGTCGAACGGCGACTGCTGTATGCCGAGGACCCAGTTACCGGCACCCGCGTAACTTTAGCACCGCCGCCGAATATGACTTCGTTTCTCGAAAAATCCGAGCGCAAGCTGTCATTTCCACCACGCTTTGGAGAGCAAAACAGAGATATATACGGCCATAAACTGGGCTATCCGGATGACGCCCTTGCGCGTCTGGAAAAAGCGGGCATTATCTAAGTTTACAAACAAAAACACCTGACCAAAGCTTGGGTTTGCTTTTGAGGATATAATTTCAAAGATTGTGGAGTCATCACGATGAAGAAA